>CAITQC010000144.1 GCA_903894425.1 uncultured Actinomycetes bacterium | reverse complement strand
TGTACCCACTTGTGTAGCAACTGCATTGAATGCTGTAGCCATCTGCGCAATTTCGTTGCGGGGTACAAGTGCAAATGGTCCGCCGAGATCTGTAGTTGCACCGGGTGCGCGTAATACAGCGAATTCAGAAGTTGCATCACGAACATCGACTCTCAGCATGAACTTCATCTTGGTTAAGTAAGCAACCAAAGTATCGGAATAGCCAGGATCTAAAACTAACCATGTGGTTGTTCCGTCATCGACTAAGTTGAATTGATATTCGACGTGACCTTGTGGATCTAAAATCATCGCTGATTTCCATATACCGACCGATAGATCACTTAAGAACTGAGTGGTTAAATCATGCAGCCACTTCAGGCGATCTTCACCACTGACTGCAACAACAGAGAAATGAGATAAATCTGCCCAGGCAGTTCCTGCTTCAATTGCACGCTGTTCTTTTACTGGTTCGCCGAAATGCCATATGGCTCCTTTATCAGGACCGTCTTCGACAAGCACTGCGCTCATTGACAGTTAGAGCAGGTTCCGTAGATTGCAAAATGAGAAACATCGGTCTTGAAGCCATATTCATCAGAGAGAGCATTTACAAATGTTGCTGCAATCTCTAGCGGTGCATCGCCAACTGCCTCACATTTTCCACAGACCAAGTGCAGATGCGTTAGCTCTTCGGCTGCGTGATATGTAGCCCCGCCATGGCCAAGGTGTGTGTGTTGGACAAGGCCAACGTTTTCAAGAGTTTCAAGGTTTCGATAGACAGTTGAAAGATTAATTCCTGGATGTGTAAGGCGTACCTTCTCGGCAACTTCTTCAGGAGTTGAGTGACCCAGTTCGCGGACAGCGGCTAGAACTAGTTCACGTTGCGGTGTTAAACGTAAACCTTTGTCGCGTAGTTCATGTTGATCAGCCATGTGCTCAGCGTAGTCTAAGAATGAGTAGGTATACCTCACATCCGAGACAGAAATTAAAGGCCGCGTTTAGAAATGCTGCGGCAAGTGCAAATGAAACTGCAATTACGAATATCGCTGAGATTCCTGTTAGTGATCCGACGATTGCAGTCAGCGCAAAGAGAAGACCTACGCTTTGAGCGAACTGCGGTGGTCGTATATCTTCTGTAATAACTGCAGTTTTTAAACGAGGTTTAACTACGTTTTTGAAAATTAGTGCAAATGGAGTGAACTGCGGACCACGGATAGCACCGATTGCAAAAACAATTGCCTGTGCAACAATTACCCAAAGATTCGATGTTGCTAGGGCGGTCGCTAGAACTGCTGTTGTTAGTACCGCACCAAAACGAGGCCCACGCGCATCAATAACTTGTGAATATTTTTTTGAAATTATAATTGTTGGCATTGGTAAATCGTAAAGAGAATTAATTAATAATGCGAGTTGCGAATAATTCGCACAAACTATCTAATGGCATCAAGTGCATTAAGCACTTGTTCGCGCTTTGGTGCACCAACTGCACGTCCTACTTCATGGCCCAAAGAGTCCAAGATGAGTGTCGTTGGTGTACTTAATATCTTTAATTCACGAACAAGTTCTAGATTCTCTTCGGCATCGATATCAATATGTACAACATCGCGCAGAGTTTCGACAACGTTTTCTAGCAGTGCTCGTGTTGCCCGGCATGGAGTACAGAAGGCCGATGAAAACTGAACCAAGGTAGCCCGAGATCCAAGAGCCCCACCAATCATTTCGGCCGTAATGGTTCCAGCCATATTTTTCGCCTTAATTACGCCTCTAGAGCGCTGGTACCAAATGCCGTAGGCGCTAGTAATTGCCAGCGTTATGACGATTGGAAGCAATGATTTCACGAGGGTAGTCTGTACCAATGGCCAAGGTTCTGCTACTTACGAACACTCTAGGTGCTAGTGCTGAAGTTTTGCCAGCACTTGGTTTGCTTCAGCACAACGTTCGCATCTTGCCTGCCGAAGCATCTGTATTAGTTGATGCGCCCGACGTAGATGTTTTATTAATCGATGCACGCCGCGAACTTCCTGCAGCGAAATCTTTAACTAAATTGATCACAACAACTGGAATTGGTTGCCCAATAATTGCAATCACAACTGAAGGCGGTTTATCCGCATTTAACGCCGACTGGGGAATCAGCGATGTAATTCTTGACACCGCTGGTCCTGCCGAAGTAGATGCCCGCATCCGTATCGCACTTGGAAAGCAGGCAGCGGCTGCACTTGAGAGTGATCCACACAATGGTGAGATTCGTAGCGGAGATGTCGCAATTGATGAATCAACTTATACCGCCCGCCTAAAAGGTGAAGTACTAGATTTAACTTTCAAAGAGTTTGAGCTTTTGAAATATTTAACTCAGCACCCAGGTCGCGTATTTACTCGTGCACAGTTGTTGCAAGAAATCTGGGGCTACGACTATTTCGGTGGTACGCGCACAGTTGATGTACATATTCGCCGCCTGCGCTCAAAGCTTGGCCCAGAGTTCGAAGCGATTATCGGAACTGTAAGAAATGTGGGATATCGCTTCACTGTCGATGCATAAGCCATGCGTCATATCCTTAAGCTGCACCGCGATTTAAATAGGGATGCACTGCCTCAAGCAGATCACGACTTCACGATTGAAACCTTCGATCCCGCTATTCATAGACAACAGTGGCTTGATTTAAACAATTTGATCTTTACTAATCACGCAGACCAAGGCAACTGGGCAATGGCTGACCTAGATAATCGAATAGCCGAAGCTTGGTTTGATCCGGCAGGGTTTTTCTTAGCAACTGAAGCTGGCTTTATTGAAGGCTTTGTCTGGACCAAGATTCACCAAGATCTAGTTAATCAAGATCCAGTTGGTGAGCTATACGTCGTTGGAACCGCCCCAGAACACCATGGCCGTGGAATTGCGCGTGCACTTTCTGTTGAAGCCATTAACTACTTTGTTTCTAAAGGCTTAAAACATGCGATGTTGTATGTCGATGCCGATAATGAAAAAGGCTTAAAGCTCTACCAATCCTTAGGGTTTAACTAGCTTTCTTTTCTGATCCATACATTCGATCGAGAAGCCACATCAAAACAGATTTCTCTTGTTCGAATTCTAGGGTTTCGTAGAATTCATAATGGGCAATTCGGTTGCGAATTTGATTTGCCCGAAACATATTGGTACATACACGGTGGAAACTCTGGAGTTCGAGTGGTCTCTCTAAGGCTGGAAATACCTGGTGAAGCGCAGGGGTCCAAAGCAAGGAGTAGTTGCGACCAACAAAAAGCCGTGTCCAAAATCCAAATGTTAGTTTTCCAGCTATTCCTCCGCGGTAATTCATAGAATTATTCGTAACTTGCCTAATACTTTTCGCGCACTTCTTATCTTGGACCAAGATTGTAAACCACTCTGCGTAACCTTTCTCGAGTGCATGGTTACTTAAAGTAATTACCACGCGAAGCCTTAATTCATTTTCTAGGATTCCCAAAATGTAATAGAGAGTCGCATAGCATCGAAGTTGAGTCTCGAATATATAGTTTTCTGGAAGCATTTGAAGATTATTGTTTGGTTGACTGACATCTATTTTTCTATATCCACAGTTGCGTTAGAAAATAGAAAAGCGTATTCTCATCTACAGCGCTGAACCAGTCACTGACGAAAGCCATACTGACAGCGCACGGTGTAAGAATTTGTGACTTCGGTCAAAGATTCCCAAGCCACGGCCCAAGAGAGATCACTGGCTATTAGCTATATCGCTTGGGTCGTTTCATTCACGGCAAGAAAAAAGGAGCCAGGGGAACTGGCTCCTTTTCTATTTCTCTCCGCGCTTTAAGGTCGAACAGGTCGAACTGGCTTTGTAGGAATATTGGCTCGGGCAGCAACGGCCGCAGCTTTGAAAGCATCGCGTGCTGCTTTTCTAGCTTCAGGAGTTGTTGCAGCAGCCACGGCAGCATTACGCACCGCCATAGCAGTTGCGATAGTTGCGTGCGCAGTTGCCAAAGCATTTTGACGTGCAATTTGTGCAGAGTTAAATGCTGCTCGTGCAGCTGTAAAAGCCGCCTTTTGTTCTGGAGTTAATGCAACCTTCTTAACAACCGGACTTGTTGGTTCAGCAGCGTTTGCTCCAGAGATTCCTGCAAGTGCAAATAGACCGGCAGCAGTGGCTGCTGCGATTGATCGCTTCAACATCATCATGAAATTCCTCATCTCTTCCACAACCTCTTGCGGATAAGATAAAAATAGAGCGCGCTTTTGTGGGACGCCTCTGCCTTACCTGTGGTTATTTTGTGAAAAGGCTACGCAATCAATTCTTTTAAGCCTGCAATCAAGCGATCTACGTCATCTTTTGTTGAATAAGGCGCTAGCCCTGCACGTAGGGCGCCAGCATCACCAAGGCCTAGTTTGCGTGAGACTTCGAGGGCATAGAAATTTGAGGCGGGGAGTGTGACGCCTTTTAGTGCTATCGCTTTATAGATACCAACGCTGTCATGGCCTGCAAATGAAAAATAGATTGTTGGCGTGCGGTGCTTTGCATGTCCATACATAGTTACACCTGGCAATGCAGCGACCGAACTCTCCAAATACTCCAAAAGTTCATCTTCATATTTTTCTAACGCATTCATTGAGTTAACGATTTTTTCACGGCGAGTAACGCCATTTCCAGGAGCCATCTCTGCAATGAAATCAACGGCTGCTATGCATCCAGCCATGATTTCGTAGGGCAAAGTTCCAAATTCAAAGCGTTCTGGAACGATGTTTGTTGCAGGCAATAATTTGTCGTTGTTTAAAGATTCTAGAAGTTCTGGGGATGCGGCAAGTGCAGCGCAATGTGGCCCCATTAATTTATAGAAAGAGAAACCATAGAAATCAGCCCCGATTTCTTTTGCGCTAATAGCAGCGTGTGGAGTTAGGTGAACACCATCGACGTAAAACAACGCTCCGACTTTATGCACTGCAACGCCGATTGCTTTGAGATCTGGTCGTGTGCCGATTGTGTTACCCGCACCGGTAATAGCAACCAACTTTGTCTTAGGTGATAAAACCGATTCGACGGCAGCAACAGTTAGCTCGGATGTTTCAACATCAAATTCGGCCCAACGCACGGTTGCACCAACGGCTTCGGCAGCTTGAATCCACGGACGAATATTTGAATCATGATCTAGGCGACTAACAACGATTTCATCGCCTGGTCCCCAATTCTTAGCAAGGGTGCGGGAGAAATCATAAGAAAGCTGCGTCCATGAACGACCATAGACAACACCACGTGGATCAACTTCGATTAGATCCGCGACCGCTTTGCGAAAGCCCAACACATACTCTTCTGCGTTTTTTTCAGATTCGGTATTTACATTGCGGTTAGAGATTGGCTTAGTAATTGCCGCGGCAATTGCTGCACCCACAACATCAGGTACCTGACTTCCTCCAGGGCCATCGAAAAATGCAAGGCCAGTACTTAGCGCAGAGAAATGGGCACGGATTTTATTAACGTCGTAAGTCATGCCGAGGAGGTTATCACCGCACGAGTTCGGCGCACATAGCCCTGAAGGCTTTTGTATGCGCGTCGACATCACCTGCTGTCGTGTCAGGACACATAAGCGCCATATTGTGAAACGGCGTGATTAAAAATCCATCATTTAACATACGTAAATGTATGTACTGCTCTAATTCGAAATCGCCCGCATTGTTGGCATCAGCTCCGGTAACTGGAGCGGTTTTGCCGAACATGTATTCACCACGTGCACCAAGACGATTGCAGGTCCAGGGCAGATCAAACTCTTTTATCGCACCATCTACACCATCAGACCAGCGCGTACCCAGATCGATCATGCGATTGAAGTTTTCCTGAGTTAATACTTGTGTCAATGTTGCGCGCATAGAAGCTAGTGAAAGTGCATTACCAGCCAAGGTTCCACCGATTCCACCGGTGTCAATAATTTCAAGCTCAACCATCCGCTTAATGTCATCGGCAATTTTGTGAGTCATACCAAAAGTTCCAGTTGGAATTCCGCCCGCAATTGCCTTTCCGATAGTTAAAAAGTCAGGTTTTAATCCACGGTCTGCAGTCATGCCACCAGGTCCCACCGAGATTGTGTGAGTTTCATCGATGATCAAGATGGTTCCGTATTTCTTAGCTAACTCTTGCACCGCTTCTAAATAACCAGCTAGTGGCAAGACGATTCCAACATTTGTCATTGCCGGTTCCATCAAGATCGCTGCAACGTCGCCATGAGCTAATGCTTTTTCCATGCCAGCAATGTCGTTAAATTCAACAACACGGGTTGTTTGATTTAATGCAACTGGCGCACCGATATTTCCTTCGCGGGCCACGGTATTGCCGGCATCGTCAAGAGTTGCAAAAGTTTCATCAACTGAACCGTGATAACAGCGATCGATAACAACAATCTTCGAGCGGCCAGTAATCATGCGGCTGTAACGAATCACGTGACGGTTAGCATCGGTTGCTGAAACAGTGAACTGCCAGAGCGGTAAACCAAAGCGATCTGATAGTTCGGCAGAAACTACCGCTGCATCAGCGGTGGGCAACATGGCAGTAATACCTTTACCAACTTGTTCGCGAATCGCAGCAACAGTTGCATCGGGTGAGTGCCCAGTCATAGAACCGGTATCGCCTAAACAAAAATCAATATAGGTATTGCCATCAACGTCAGTAAAGCGTGCACCTTTAGCTTCTTTTACGAAGACAGGATATGCACCGGGCCACTTAGCCATCCATGACATTGGCACTCCGCCAGGCATGTGCGCTTGGCCCTGCTTAAAGAGTTCACCTGAGGTTGGATGTAAAAAAAGAAAACGTTCATCTTCTTTTTTGCGTAATGCAGCTAAGTTATCGCGATTAATCATGCGCCAATTCTATTCAAGTGATTCAAAAACAAACAAAGCTTCAATGTAGTTCTCGCCACTAATACCTAAATTTTGCGCATCAGGAGGTGCAGTCTGCGGTTCCAGGCAGACTCCTTCGGAATCTTCGGTATAAACAACCCACCATGGTGCATCGCATTCGATTGAAATCCGCGCCACATCTTCCCAAACAACGGCCGGGGTACCTTTAATGCCAGTAAAGGCATCGTCCCAAGGTGGTGGGGTCGGTGCACTTCGCTTTCCAGTTGGGATTCCATCGCTTCCACGAATCAGCATCTCGGTTGCATTAAATTCAACTTCAGCGCTTCCGCCTCGATCAAGATCGCGCGCAAACCATGGATGAAAACCCATCCACGCTGGCAATTCGCAGCCATTTGGTTCGTATTCTAAAGACCAACGAATCGCATCATCTAAGACTTCAATTGATTGTTCTACTGTTGCTGCGTTATATGGAGCAGGCAAATGCAAAAGTGATCGACCCGGGCCAATTTCTTGCCAAGAACTAATAAGACCAAATCCATGTAGTGCATGCGGAGGATCGATAGTTGCGGGTAATTGAAACTCTTGACCGCTGGCATCTTTAATTAATCCCTCATTAATGCGACCAGCCCATGGCGCCATGGCATACCAACCCGATGTATGAATTTGTCCCCGGAATGGAACGGCAAATTCATTGTCTCGCCACTTTAAAGAAGTTATTCGTGCACCATTGTCGTCATCAATTGCAATCTGGAATTCAGCATCGTCGATAAATTGCATTACTTTTCCATCGCTTCTAATAGTTCGTACATTCGTGGTGGCTGTGCGCCAGCACGTGAACATGTAATACCAGCAGCAACTGCTGCCTTATGTAACACTTCATTTAAAATATGGCCCTGCAAGCCATGAACTGAGTGTTTAATAATGCCTTCAACCACAATTGCGCCAACGGTATCTCCGGCACCGACAGTATCGACTACATCAACTTTCACGCCGTCAACTTCTTCCATACCAACTTCGGTAAAACCAATAAGGCCATGTGCGCCGCGTGTAATAACAACACAACGCACTCCAGCTGCAATCCAGCGATGTGCAACTTCATCTAAGGATTCATCTGGATATAACCATTTAATATCATCATCACTTACCTTTACAACCGATGAAATACTTGCCCATTTCTCAACAGCGGCAGCGTATTTTTCTCGATCTGCCATTACCGATGGACGGATATTGGGATCAAAGACGATAGGGGCAAATTCGCCAACTTGTACGGCCCAATCAAACAAAACACTTGCCCCAGGCTCAATAATCGTTACTAATGTTCCTATATGTAGAACCGAGGGCTTTAACCGCTCAGGATCTGGTAACCAAGATTTATTAAAATCAAATGTTGCTGTGCCATCGATAAGAAACTCGTAGCTGGCACCGCCCTTTGAATCTAAAGTAACGCTCGCCGTACATGTTGGTTTGTCGCTACTCAAAGATAAATCCAAACCAACGCCATCACGGCTTAGCTCTTTGCGTGCACTTACCCCGAAATCATCGGTTGAGATTCCATCAATAAAATCAACGTCATACCCTAAACGCGCTAAGGCCTTTGCAGTATTTGCAGGACCTCCACCAACAACAGGACCAGTTGGCAAGACATCGATTAAGACTTCGCCACAAACCCAGATGCTCACGGTAGTTCGCCTTTACGTGCAAGGAACTCAGTTAAGACTTCAACACCAAATAAATGATCCTGCACTTGAGGCAGACCGCTAATTAATAAAATTCCCATGCAACCAAAACCAGAAACATTAAGCGGTAATGCTCCACCGTGAATCGCATGTGTTTCTTCAGGCAATCCTTTAACTGCATACCAATCGATACCTTGTTCTTCGGCCAATACTCTTTCATACATTGTTGAATTGCCCGTTGCTAAAACAACGGCAGCTTTGCGCGCAATCCATGAATCATTTTCAGCGTTTGATCCAGGTAGTGATGCATGAAAAACAGTCCAGTCTTTCAATCGAACCTCAACTGCAATTGGCACACCGCGTTCAAAACCAAGATCTAATGCAATCTCGCCGATTTCGATCGCCTCTTTTTGCGATAACGATGGCAGTTCTAGGGTCTTGGCTTCTAGCGCCAACCCCGCACTTGTAAAACCACCCGTTGTTTCGACCACAGCGCAATTGTGCCTTACTGTGCCTTCATGATCACTATTCCAGAATCTGACCTTGTAGTTCACCCGCTTTGCCTTGGCGGAAATGTCTTTGGTTGGAGCGCTGATGAAGCCCAATCCCACTCGGTTCTCGATGCCTATGCAGGCCACGGTGGAAATTTCATTGATACTGCCGATGTTTACAGTGAGTGGAAAGAGGGCAACACCGGCGGAGATTCTGAAAAGATTATTGGCACATGGATGAAAGCTCGCGGAAATCGCAGTGAAATGGTTATTGCAACAAAGGTTGCAAAGTATTCACGTCGCCCTGGATTAAGTGCCAAAAATATCATCGCCGCGTGCGAAGAGTCTTTGGAGCGCTTGCAAAGTGATTACATCGATCTGTATTACAGCCATGAAGATGACGACAAGGTTTCACTGGAAGAGACAATGGGTGCTTATGCTCAACTCATTGCACAGGGCAAGGTGCGCTATATAGCAGCATCTAACTTCTCGCCGTCACGATTGCAAGAGGCGTTAAAGTTTAGCGAAGAGAATTCACTGCCTTCATATATCGCAGTCCAAGAGCATTACAACTTAATGGTGCGCAAGGCCTTTGAATTAGAGATGTCGCCGATTCTGGCTGAGAATGCAATCTCTTGCATCCCATACTTTGGAATCGCCCGTGGGTTTTTAACTGGCAAGTATCGTCCAGGAATCGCAGTTGAATCGGTTCGCGCAGGTGGTGTCGGTGATTACACCAACGATAAAGGCTTCGCAGTTATTGCAGCTCTTGATGAAATTTCTAAAGCACATAGTTCTTCTTTGGCAGCTGTTGCACTTGCCTGGCTG
>CAITQC010000143.1 GCA_903894425.1 uncultured Actinomycetes bacterium | reverse complement strand
GGAAGTGGACCTTCTGAAGCATCGACCAACAAGATAACGCCATCAACCATTTCAAGTCCGCGTTCAACCTCGCCACCAAAATCTGCGTGGCCTGGAGTATCAATGATGTTAACGATTGTGTCGCCACGCTTTACCGCGGTGTTCTTGGCAAGGATCGTAATTCCCTTTTCGCGCTCTAGATCCATCGAATCCATCATGCGGTCTTGGCCTTCATCTTGCTTCTTATAGGCCGCAAATGCGCCGGACTGCCACAACATCGCGTCGACGAGAGTTGTTTTACCGTGATCCACGTGAGCGATGATCGCTACGTTGCGAAGGTTTTCGCGCTTTTTAACTGGCAGGTCTTTAAGATGCTCTTGAGTCTTGGCCACGAAAACTACTTTCCTAAGGAAGCCAGCCGATAACAGGCCTTGCCTCTATCCAACGATTTGGGTCTTGCAGAGGCCAATTCAATCGGCCGCACACCCTTAATCCTACCTTTGCCGTTGGATATGAGGAAATCAAGGCCTGTATCTAGGCCTGATTTATGGCTTCAAAGCTAGGCGAGCAGTTTGGGTTGCACTCTTAAGTGCTAGATCTGCTGCTGCTTGTGCATTTGTTAGCACTAAGCGAGCTGCAGTTGAATCGGTGAGATTCTTGGCAAGAATTGGTTTTGCAGCAGTTGAAAATGCAGTGTTGGCTACACCGATAGCGGCTTTGTAAGCAGCTTTAGCAGCGCTCTTTTGAATTGTAGTAGAAGCTGGATTTACGTTAACTGCATTTAGCTTTACTTTCTCTGCAGCTAGAGCGGTATTTAAAATGTTTTGCAATGGAGTAATTGCGTTCTTGCATACAAGATCAATTGCACTCTTTGAAGTATTAAAAGTTAGGACGGCTCTGGCAGTGCTTGCATCATAAGTTGCAACTGCAGCGGTCAGGATAGTCAAGGCAGCAGTTGCCGCAGGGGTGTTCTTTGCCTTCAAAGATTTCTGAGCTTTCTGTGCATCACGAACAACATTTGAATGCTTCTTATCTGAAGATTCGTCATCGTCATGTGAACTTTGTAGGCCTTTAGATGCGCAGGACTTTAGAGCCTTTTGCGCAATATTTTCGCTATTTGAAGAGTTTTCGCTATCTGCCAAAGCATTGACTGAAAGTAGATTTGTTGCGATGAAAATACTTACGGCAATTGTTGCCAGCTTTCGTGAAGTGCGCATTTTTAGGCTCCTTGTTGGTTGAACGAATAAGGCAATTTAAGTCCGTGGCTTTGTGGAATACGGGTAAGAAGTTTGCGAAAACTATGTGATTAACTCAGAAATAGGCGCAGGGCCAGCTCCTGGCCTTCTAGTCGTTTTGTGGGAAACCTAGATTGATCCCGCCATGGCTTGGATCTAGCCAGCGGCTTGTAACTACCTTGCCGCGGGTAAAGAAGTGAACGCCTTCAGCGCCATGTGCATGCGAGTCACCAAATAGCGAGTTCTTCCAACCGCCAAATGAGTAGTACGCCATTGGTACTGGAATCGGAACGTTGATTCCAACCATTCCAACTTCAACTTCATTTTGGAATCTACGCGCTGCCCCACCATCATTAGTAAAGATGGCGGTGCCATTTCCATATTGATGCGCGTTAACAAGATTTAGCGCCTCATCATATGTATTAACACGAATAATGCTTAAGACTGGACCGAAGATTTCATCGGTGTAGACCGACATTGTTGACGTGACGTTATCGAGCAAGGTAGGTCCGAGGAAGAAGCCATCGCCTTCAACCTTTAAATCGCGACCATCAACGACAACAGTTGCACCCTCTTTACTGCCGGCTTCAATATATGAAGCGACTTTGTCACGGTGAACAGCAGTAACAAGTGGACCCATATCGCAGCCCTTAGTGCCATCTCCAGTAACAATGTTGGCCATACGGGATTTGATTCGGGCAACTAGTGCATTGCCAATTGGTTCGACGGCAACGATTGCAGAGATTGCCATGCAACGTTCTCCTGCAGAGCCAAAGCCTGCGTTAATAGCAGCATCTGCTGCAAGTTCTAGATCTGAGTCAGGCAAAACAATCATGTGGTTCTTTGCCCCACCAAGTGCTTGAACACGTTTTCCAGTTTTTGTTCCTGTTTCATAAACATAACGCGCAATAGGAGTCGATCCAACAAATGAAATCGATTTGATTCCAGGGTGAACTAATAATGCATCGACAACTTCTTTGTCACCGTGAACAACGTTAAATACACCATCAGGTAGTCCGGCTTCTTTCCATAACTGCTCCATAAACATTGCAGCTGATGGATCTTTTTCAGATGGCTTTACAACGACAGTGTTTCCGCAGGCAATTGCCACTGGGAAGAACCACATTGGCACCATCGCTGGAAAATTAAATGGAGAGATAATCGCAACTGGGCCAAGTG
>CAITQC010000142.1 GCA_903894425.1 uncultured Actinomycetes bacterium | reverse complement strand
GACCATGCCATTACTGGGGTCACTCGCTGTAGGCCACCGAAGTCGGCGATCGTTGAAGAGCCACGACGAGAAATCATCCAGCCGCCAACTAAGAAGAGCGCTGCCGTTGAGAAACCATGGTTAAACATGTACAAAACAGCGCCGCTTTGGCCTTGTGAGGTCATTGCAAAGATTCCCATGGTGATGAAACCAAAGTGAGAAATCGATGTAAATGCAATTAAGCGCTTTAGGTCGCGTTGACCAATGGCAAGGAATGCGCCGTAGACAATTGAAATCACAGCCAAGACCAAAATCATTGGAGTGAAGGTCTTACTGGCATCTGGGAACAAAGTTAAGCAGTAGCGAATCATTCCAAAAGTTCCGACTTTATCGAGAACACCGAGAAGCAAAACAGAGGTTCCCGGAGTTGCAGATTCAGCAGCATCTGGCAACCAGGTGTGCAGTGGCCATAGGGGAGCTTTAATTGCAAAGGCGACAAAGAAGCCAAGGACCAAGAAGTTTTGCGTTGTTGAACTCATTTGCAGCTGTGAAAGTGCGGCTAGATCAAAAGTATGTCCGCCTTGATCGCCTGACATTACATACAGGGCGATAATTGAAGCCAGCATCAACAAACCACCGAAGAGGCTGTAGATCAAAAACTTAACCGCTGCCGCTGATCGCTGACCGGTTCCGTAACCACCAATGAGGAAGTAAACCGGAATCAGCATCGCTTCAAAGATGACGTAGAACAAGAAAACATCGGTTGCTGCAAAGACGCCGATCATCATTGTTTCAAGAACAAGAATAAGAATGTAGAAAGTTTTAACTGACCAACGGCCACCATGGGCCTCGTTCCAGCCAGCTAAGACAACGATTGGTGCCAAGAGAGTTGACATCAAAATCAGCACAAGTGCCATGCCGTCGATTCCAACTGCAAAATTAATTCCAAAAGAAGGAATCCACGAATACTTTTCAACAAATTGAAGATCAACATTATCGCGCTGGAAGTTAACTGCCATTGCGATAGTTGCCGCTGCAACAACCACGGTTGTAGCAAGTGCTACTTGCTTTGTGAGTGTCTCTTTCGCCTTTGGAGTAAGCGCTACAGCGATTGATCCGATAATCGGCAAGAACATCAATAACGTTAATGAATTCATTATTGAACCACCACCCAAATCGCTGCGATCAGTAAGGCTGCTCCGACAAGGATTAGCGCTGCATAACTACGTACAAAACCGCTCTGAAGGCCACGCAAGATCGAGCCAGAGCCAAGGGCCAAACGGCCGACCCCGCGTACTGCGCCATCGATAACAGCTTCATCGGTTCTAACTAAGACCTGCGTTAAATGTTGGCCTGTTCGCATAAAGACCGCTTCGTTGAAGCGATCTTGCATCAAATCCTGACGAGCAATCTTGGTAAATACTGAAACATCTTCTGGTGCAACTGCTGCAACTTCTTGACGTGAGTATTTAAAGAATGCGATTGCAACACCGATTGCAACCATTGCAAGGGCAAGGCCCGAAACAACAATTGGTGAGAGCAGTTCTTCATGCTCGCCATGGTGCTCGAAAAGCGGTGCAAGCCAGTTAACAAGGGCATCACCGCGACTTAGCAAGAATCCTGAAGTAACAGAGCCAACTGCTAGCACTGCCATTGGTAGCCACATCAATAGTGGAGACTCATGAGGATGGGCTTCCTCATCCCAGCGTGCTTTGCCAGTAAAAGTAAGAATCATTACTCGAGTCATATAGAAAGCCGTGATCCCTGCTCCGAGTAGCGTGACCGTTCCAAGAATAATTCCCTTGGTGCCGCCAGCATTAAATGCAGTTTCGATGATCATGTCTTTTGAATAGAAACCAGCAAATGGTGGAACACCAAGAATCGCTAAGTAACCAAGACCAAAGGTTGCAAATGTAATCGGCATGAACTTTCGAAGTGCGCCGTACTTGCGCATATTTACTTCATCGTTCATTCCATGCAT
>CAITQC010000141.1 GCA_903894425.1 uncultured Actinomycetes bacterium | reverse complement strand
GGTTCATAAAGCTTTCCGCGAACTCCTAGGAGAGACTGCAACACAGGCGGGTTCTGAAAACTCACCAGGACGTTTTCGTTTTGATTTTCCGGCAACAGGGGCAGTACCAACTTCAGTTCTTAACGATGTCGAATCCCGTGTCAACACTTTGCTCTTAGATAACTTAGAAGTAACGGCCGAAGTTATGTCACAAGATGCCGCGAAAAAACTTGGCGCAATGGCCTTATTCGGAGAAAAGTACGGCGATCAGGTACGTGTTGTAAGTGTTGGAGATTGGGCACGAGAACTCTGCGGTGGAACTCACGTTGCTCGTTCGGGCCAGTTGGGTGTTGTAAAACTTTTGAGCGAAGCGTCGATCGGCGCAGGCGTTCGCCGTGTAGAAGCCCTTGTCGGCGTAGATGCATATAAGTTTTTGGCGCGCGAACACATTTTGCTCAATTCACTCACTGAGATTATTAAGGGAGCGCGTGTTGAGGAACTTCCTGAGCGAATTAATGGCTTGATCAACTCCATGAAGGAGATCGAAAAAGAACTTGGTGCTCTGCGATCTGCCCAAGCTCTAGCTCAAGTGGGTGAAATTGCACAGAGTGCAATAGTTATTAATGGAACCACTGTTATTACAGCTCTGCTCGGTGATGGAATCGCCGGTGATGATCTACGCAAGATAGCCCTTGAACTTCGCGCTAAAGCTACTAACTCAGTTGTTGCACTTATTAGTGTCAATGATTCAAAACCTGTCTTAGTTGTAGCGGCAAGTGATGCTGCACGAGCAGGTGGAATTAAAGCTGGCGCGCTAGTTAAGATTGGTTCAACCGTCTTAGGC
Source organism: uncultured Actinomycetes bacterium (assembly GCA_903894425.1). GTDB lineage: Bacteria > Actinomycetota > Actinomycetes > Nanopelagicales > Nanopelagicaceae > Planktophila. The sequence continues at coordinate 15,942 of CAITQC010000141.1, read as the reverse complement.
GGTGGCGGTGGCGGTAAAGATGATTTCGCACAAGGCGGCGGAACGGATGTGGCCAAATCTTTAGAGGCACTAGCCGCTATTTCCAACGCACTCGTTGGATAATTCCTCTATGCAAAGAGGACGCCGTATCGCCTTTGATTACGGCGATGTTCGAATTGGCGTAGCGACGTGCGATCCAGATGCAATCCTGTGTTCTCCACTAGTCACTCTTAAATCCGGCGATAAGAAATTGATGTCCCAGATTGCTGCAATCATTGCCGAGTACGAACCGATCACAATCTATGTCGGAAAGCCATCGCATATGGATGGCCGTGAAAGTGAATCAGCGGCCAAAGCAGCAGATTTTGCTGCAAAGCTTCAAGTGATTGCGCTTTGCCCCGTTGAACTTGTCGATGAACGGCTTAGCACAGTTACCGCTGCCAAGAATATGCGTGAATCAGGCATCAACTCCAAAGATGCAAGGGGCTCTATAGATCAAGCAGCGGCCGTTGCAATCCTTGAATTTGCGATTGAAATAGAAAAGAAACGTAGATGAAGTCATATCTTCGCATCTGCCTGGCAGGACTCTTTGTGCTCTTGCTTACCTTTTCAATTCATGCGCTTCGCTCAAATGTACAAAGTGCACCGGATTTTCAAGCAAAGCAAATCTCAAAGATTTCTCCGGTCGTTGTTATAGAGATCCCCGCCGGAGCATCTGGTTCCCAAGTTGGGGATATTCTCTTTAAAGCTGGAATCATCAAATCATCTCTTGCCTATTTTCGCGCCGCCGTTGCCGATCCACGTTCATCCCAAGTTGCTCCTGGTGCACACCAACTCAATACTAAGATTTCGGCACTACAGGCCCTTGAGCAATTACTTGATCCTGAGCGTATTCCAAATCTAATTAAGATTCTTGAAGGTGGCTGGAATAGCGAAGTCGTTACATCACTTGTCAAATATGGATTTAATAAAGGCGAAATTAGTGCTGCATTCAAAGATCTTGTATTACCCAAAGGTTTTTCTGACTCTGAAGGCTTACTTTTTCCAGCTCAATACACATTTGCAAAGAACACATCTGCTCTACAGGCTCTTCAAGCAATGGTGAATCGATTTCGCTCAGAGAAATCTGGTCAGAAACTTATTACCGCTTCAGGTAATTATTCACCGCAACAGTTACTAGTTATCGCCTCTATCGTTCAAGCCGAGGGAGATACAAAGGACTTTGCCAAGGTGTCTCGTGTTATTCGCAATAGGCTTGAAATCTCAATGCCATTGCAGCTGGATTCAACTGTTCACTACATAAAAAAGGTTCGCGGACAGATCTTTTTGAGTACGAATTCAACGTTGATCAACTCCGCATACAACACATATAAGCACTTGGGGCTGCCACCTTCACCAATTGGCAATCCAGGCGCAGCGGCATTAGATGCCGCGCTTAATCCAGCGACCGGAGATTGGCTCTTTTTCATTACAGTGGCACCCGGGGATACGCGTTTTACTCGCTCAAACGATGAGTTTTTAAGGTGGAAAGCTCTATATGCCAAGAACAGAAAGGCCGGTGCATTTAAATGATTAAAGCTGCCGTCCTTGGTTCTCCAATTTCACACTCTTTGAGCCCTCTTCTTCATACCACCGCCTATAAGGAACTTGGAATCGATGCACAATACGAGGCCATTGAAGTCAAGGCTGGGGGATTAGCGGATTTCTTGGAGTCCAAGGACTCTTCATGGACTGGTTTTTCATTAACAATGCCGCTCAAAGAGGAAGTTGTTAGCTATACGAACAACGTTGATGTTTTGGCTGCGAGAATCAAAAGTGCAAATACATTATTTCGCAAAGACTCTAAGTGGCATGCAACAACCACAGATGTTCTTGGCTTTACAAACACTTTGAAATTGCACGGAGTCGATATTCATGGACATGTAGTGATTTTAGGAGCAGGGGCTACGGCTCGTGCCGCGGCAGCTGCCTGCGATGGTTTAGCTGCACAGATCACAGTAGTTAATCGATCCGTGGCCAGAGTTGCCGATATGTCTGTTGCCGTAGTTGATTCTGATCTAAGTTTTATCGATTGGTCTGGCACATCAATTATCTCTGATGCCGATCTGGTAATAAGCACAACTCCTGCCGGGGCCACTGACTCTTTGATTTTGCCAACAACGACTTCAGTGCCTTTCTTTGAAGCACTTTATAATCCCTTTCCTACTAAGGCCAGCCAAGAATGGGGCCAGCGTGGCGGACTAGTAATTGATGGCTTAGATCTACTTATACATCAAGGCCTTGCTCAAATCGAGATCTTTTCCGGTGTGCAGTTCGATCACGATGAGATGTATTCGTTGCTTAGAGCCGTAGGTCTTGCAGCCCTGGCCTAATCCACACCTAAATTAGTGACATTGATACATAGCTTTACGATTCTTAGGTGATCTCATTAATTTTTGCTATACCTATCATTGTCGCTGATGTATCAAAACGCACGATCCCCAATATTTATCTGATTTTCTATGGGTATCTCTGCTTTTTCTTTGCGATTTTTAGAGGTCTTGGATCGATACCCTTGTTTCTGGTTTCACTGCTGTGCGTTTTCCTTCTTCATCTTTGTGGAATGGGGATGGGCGATAGCAAATTGATTTTCCTGATCGCTCTTGTTCTGCCAGTTGTCTCGATCGCAGATTTTCTTGAGCTATTAACTTTGATATTTCTAGCAGCTGCATTTCATATTCTTTGCAATTGGCTACTTTCTAAGCGATTTCCGGCGACAATTGCCATGGCGCCTGCGATATTTATTGGAACTGCCCTATATTTGGCGACAAGCGGAGGGTGATTTCTGCAAGAATACGCTCATGCGTTGGTTAACTGCTGGTGAGTCACATGGTCAAGCTCTGAGCGCCATTATTGAGGGCATCCCTGCCTCAGTGCAAATTACGACTGCCGATATCGATCGACACTTGCAACGACGACGACTTGGCTTTGGTCGCGGAGCTAGACAGAATTTTGAAGCCGACAAAGTAACGATTCTTGGTGGAGTTCGCTTAGGTCTTACCCAAGGTGGTCCTATTGCGATTCAAGTTGGAAACTCTGAGTGGCCAAAGTGGGAAAAAACCATGTCGGCCGATCCAGTGCCACACGATGAAATCGAAAATCTTGCTCGCAATGCTCCACTTACCCGACCACGCCCAGGTCATGCAGATTTAGTTGGAATGCAAAAATATGATTTAGATGATGCGCGACCAATTCTTGAACGCGCTAGTGCCCGTGAAACTGCGGCTAGAGTCGCTCTCGGTGCAGTTGCCCGCAATTTTCTTGAACAATCAGTTGGGATAACTATTATTTCCCACGTTCTCTCGATCGGAAAAGTACGAGTTCCTGATGGAACTGCGCTTCCGGGTCCGCAAGATTTGCAACGCATTGATGAAGATCAAGTGCGTTGCGCAGATTCTGCAACCAGCACAGCGATGATTTCAGAGATTGAAAAAGCGCATGCAGACGGAGACACTTTAGGCGGTGTAGTTGAGGTTCTTGCTTTTAATATGCCACCTGGACTTGGTTCACATGTTCATTGGGATCGCCGTTTGGATGCACGCTTGGCAGGTGCACTAATGGGAATTCAAGCTATCAAGGGCGTAGAAGTTGGCGATGGTTTTGAAACCGCAACACGTCGTGGATCTGTTGCACATGATGAGATTGAAAAAGATGGCAGTGGAAAGATCGTGCGTCGTACTGATCGCGCTGGTGGCACTGAAGGCGGAATGTCGAACGGTGAAATCTTGCGCGTACGTGCTGCAATGAAACCAATCTCAACAGTTCCTAAGGCTCTAGACACAATTGATGTAGCAACGGGGGAGAGTGCAAAGGCGATCAATCAGCGCTCTGATGTTTGCGCGGTTCCTGCGGCTGGAGTTGTCGCTGAGGCGATGGTTGCATTAGTGCTCGCAGAAGCGGTTTTAGAGAAGTTCGGTGGTGATTCAGTGACTGAAACGCGTCGCAATTTCACTAATTACATGCAGAATCTAAATTTCAAGTAACGATGCCACAAGTAATTTTGATTGGTCCACCAGGCTGTGGCAAATCAACTATTGGGCAGGCGTTAGCACGTAAGTTAGGTTGCGAATTCATTGATACTGATGCAGCCATCGAGGCTAGTTATGGTCATAAGATTTCAGATATCTTTGTTGATAAGGGCGAGGATTTCTTCCGTGAGCTTGAGTTTGTAGAACTAGGAAAAGCTTTAGAAAATGAAAACTGCATTCTCTCCCTTGGCGGAGGCGCTCCCATTGCCGAAAGGGCTCAGGAACTGCTTTCTTCATGCACGGTTCCAATAGTCTTTCTCGATGTTTCTTTAGCAACTGCAGCTCCTCGCGTTGGCTTTAACCGTGATCGACCTCTACTGCTAGGAAACCCGCGCGCTCAATGGCAGTCATTAGCCCAGACACGTCGACCAATCTATGAATCACTGGCGTCAACTGTTATTAAAGTTGATGACATGTCTGTTGATGAATTGGTTGCATCCATTGAGGAGATAATCTGATGCACACGATTAGAGTTAAGGCCGAGCACGAATACGATGTTGTAATCGGCTGTCAATGGAAAGATCAAGTTTTGCAAGCAGTCAGCTCTCATGCCCGAGTTGCGATTGTTTATTCAGGTGCAATGCGAGAACGAATCAAGGAGCTTGCACCAAGTGATTGCGAAATTCATTATTTTGAAGTTGCAGATGGCGAAGCAGCTAAATCTACGCAGACCCTTCATTCATTGTGGAACTGGTTAGGTGCTGCTGGATTCACGCGTTCGGATGTAGTTGTTGGCATAGGCGGCGGGACCATCACTGATTTAGCGGGCTTTGCTGCAGCAACGTGGTTGCGCGGGATTAGTTGGTTAGCCGTTCCTACGACAGTTGCTGGAATGGTTGATGCTGCAATCGGAGGAAAAACAGGAATCAATAGCGACTACGGCAAGAATCTTATCGGCGCATTTCATTCACCTCAAAAGGTTCTGATCGACACTTCATGGCTAGAAACTCTTTCTGATCGTGATTTTTCTGCCGGCCTGGCAGAAGTAATCAAGAGCGGATTTATTGCTGATGAAAAAATCTTGCAGTTATTAGATGCTAAGTCTTTAAGTGATATTCGCAGCAACGCCGAGTTGGTATTGGATTTAATAACTAGATCAGTAGCTGTCAAGGCCCACGTAGTTGGCAGTGATTTCAAAGAGAGCTTCAACCGTGAAATCCTTAACTATGGACACACTCTTGCGCATGCAATTGAGATTCATAGCAATTACACAGTTCGCCATGGCGAAGCTGTATCAATTGGTTTGATCTTTGCCGCAGAGCTAGCTGGAATAAAGGCGATCTTAGACAATCAGGTTATCGCTCGGCATCGGCACATATTGGCTGCAGTTGGTTTACCAACGACTTATCCAAAGGATGCGTGGCATAAGCTTTACCCACTTTTAGCTTTAGATAAGAAATCACGTGGACATCAACTTCGATTCGTTGCAATCTCAGCCGTTGGCCAGACCCTTCGAATCGAAGATGCGAATGAAGACGAACTTGCCACTGCCTATGAGAGAATCAGCTCATGAAGTTAATGGTTATTAATGGCCCTAATTTGGCTCGCTTAGATATTCGCGACTCCTCCATTTATGGTGATCTCAACTATGCAGAGCTCAAATCACTGATTGAAAGCTCAGCTAAGTCAGTTGGCTTTGAAGCAGATGTTCGCCAAAGTAATGATGAAGCCACGATTATTTCATGGTTGCATGAGGCTGCAGATGCAAAGCTTCCGGTGATAATTAATCCTGCCGCCTTCACACATTATTCGTACGCGATTCGCGATGCGGCAGAGCTACTCTCAGCTCCGCTGATTGAGGTTCATCTATCTAATCCCATGGCACGCGAGGAGTTCCGACATACTTCGGTGATTTCCGGTGTTGCTAATGGAACGATTGCAGGATTTGGCCCAAATTCCTATGTTTTAGCTATTAATGCCCTCAAGGCCTTGCTCGGCTGAGGCGAAAGCCTTGAATAAATACAGGTATCCTTAACCCCTTGCCGTTTGCACGGCCGTAATCAATTACCTATAGATATGAGTGGAGTTTGAATCGTGGCAACAACAGCTGATCTAAAAAATGGAATAACTCTCGACATTGAAAATCAACTGTGGACGGTCATCGAGTTCCAGCATGTTAAGCCTGGTAAAGGCCCAGCATTCGTCCGTACAAAATTGAAATCTGTTTTAACCGGCAAAGTTATTGATCGCACATTCAACTCGGGCGTTAAGATTGAAATCGCAATCCTAGAAAAACGCGATATGCAGTATTTATACAAAGAGGGCGATGATTTCGTATTTATGGATAGCAAAACCTTTGACCAGATGAATATTTCCGCCGCCGTTGTCGGCGAGATGGCTAACTACATGTTGGAAAATACCGATGCTGTTGTTGCAGTAAACGAAGGTAACCCTCTATATATTGAACTTGCAGCATCTGTCCCACTGCGCATCACATATACCGAGCCAGGAATTCAGGGAGATCGCTCATCTGGCGGAACCAAGCCTGCCACCGTTGAAACGGGGATTGAAATTCAAGTGCCTCTATTTATCAAGCAGGATGAATTAGTTATGGTTGATACTCGTGATGGGTCGTACCAAGGCCGCGCAAACTAGTGTCAGCAAGAAGTAAGGCGCGAAAGCAGGCGTTAGATTTACTCTTTGAATCTGATATTCGTGGTACTAACGCGCTTGAAACCCTTCAAAAGCGCGATATTGTTGAAGAAGGTCCGGATGCAAGACCTATCCGCGAATACACCAAAGTTTTGATTGCAGGTGTTGCAGAAAATTCACGCAAAATCGATGAATTGATTACGACGTATGCCCAAGGTTGGGATATGGATCGCTTGCCAAATGTTGATCGTAATATCTTGCGTCTTGGAATATACGAGATCCTTTGGGCCAGTGATATTCCAGATAGCGTTGCAATAGATGAGGCGTTAGATCTTGCAAAAGAGCTTTCAACCGATGATTCTGCGGGATATATCCATGGAGTTCTTGGCCGTATCGCTTCGTTAAAAGAAAATATTTCTATTTAGCTGTAAACAGCAGTTTGTTTTCGAGAAGATAGTGTTGAAATTCTGCGTAGGTGCAGCCGATTGTGATAGTTAAGTACTCGCAATCCTTGTCTCGCAATGAGAGAACTTCGCCGTTGAAATCCTGTCGTACTTTAATGATCCCAGTGACAAATGAGATTATTATCTTCATCGTTAAGTGATTTTGAGCCAACGTACCGACCGCTCTTAAACCACGCAGATCAATAACTATTTTTTGGCTCATTCCAGCGCCGGCCTCTTTGCCGCTGAGCAGGTAGGCCAGTGGAACATCGTAAAAAGCAGCTATTTCGATCGCCTTTTTCACTGTTAGAGCCCGATCACCACGCTCATAAGAACCTAACGAGACAGCATGTAAATCTCCATTGCTCTGACTTTGAACCTGCGTCAGAGTGAGTTTGCGACTACGGCGAAGTGCGCGAAGGCGCGTTGAAATCTCTTCTAGTTCTTGATTCATGGGCCGATGCTATGGCGATGTAACGACATCGAAGCGTTGATCTCCACAGCCCAAAGCCATGGATGCTATAGTCGGGCCTGCATCCTTTAACGACCCATTCTGCGAGGTGGGGAAGGAGATTTACATGAGCGTAGCCCTGTCCGCACAGGATATTTCACGCGCGTTGATTCGTATTTCCCACGAGATTATTGAACGAAATCATGGTTGTGCCGAAATAACGGTTCTTGGAATCCCAACGCGCGGAGCCCACCTAGCTGCTCGAATCGCTGTAATCATGAGCCAGATCGAAGGCCGAGAAGTTGCCTGCGGAACTTTAGATATCACGCTTTTCCGCGACGATCTTCGGCTGCGACCACCACGCACGATTATGGCGACATCGATCCCACCGATTGGTGTTAACGGACGTGATGTTGTTTTAGTCGACGATGTACTTTTTTCAGGAAGAACTGTTCGGGCGGCCTTAGATGCTCTCGGTGAGATCGGGCGGCCTCGAACTGTTCAACTTGCCACATTGGTGGACCGCGGGCACAGAGAACTCCCAATTCGTGCTGACTATGTTGGAAAGAACTTGCCTACATCTGCGTCGCAGTCTGTCAAAGTTCAAATAACCGAAATCGATGGGATAGATGAAGTTCTCATTGAGGGGGAGTCAAACTAGTGCGTCACTTACTCTCAATTAGCGATCTTACTCCTGTTGATGCAATTGGCATTCTCGATACGGCTACCGAACTTGCACGAATTAGCGATGGTCAAGTCAAGAAACTTCCAACTCTTCGCGGTCGAACGATTGTGAATCTCTTTGCCGAAGACTCCACTCGAACTCGAATCTCTTTTGAAGCCGCAGCCAAGAGATTATCTGCCGACGTTATTAATTTTTCCGCAAAAGGCTCAAGTGTGAGCAAGGGCGAATCTCTTAAAGATACTGCGCAAACTTTGCAGGCAATGGGGGCCGATGCCGTTGTTATACGCCACGGTGCATCAGGTGCTGCTCAACGTTTAGCCGACCTTGAATGGATGTCGGGCAGCGTTATTAACGCTGGCGATGGAACGCACGAACACCCCAGTCAAGCACTTCTAGATGCTTTCACCATACGAAAGCATTTAAGTAAAGGTGGAGGCGATCTAACAGGCCTACGAATTGCAATAGTCGGAGATATTTTGCACTCACGAGTTGCGCGGTCAAATGTTTTGCTTCTTTCGATGCTGGGAGCTAGCGTTGTATTGGTAGCACCACCAACGCTCTTACCTGTCGGTGTCGAAAGTTGGCCTGTGACAATCTCCTATGATTTCGATTCAGTTATTACAAATGTAGATGCAATTATGATGTTACGAGTTCAACAGGAACGAATGGCTGATCTTTTCTTCCCGAACTCGCGTGAGTATTCCCGCTACTTTGGACTCAATGCAGAACGTATGAAAAAGATGGCTAAACACGCCATTGTCATGCACCCAGGTCCTATGAACCGAGGACTAGAAATTTCTGCCGATGTGGCCGATAGCGCACGATCTGTAATCGTTGAACAAGTAACAAATGGAGTCAATGTTCGGATGGCCATCCTCTATGTATTACTTGCTGGTGGAGCCTTGGAAGTTGGGGGAAATTAGTGACTAGCAAACGATACTTACTCAAGGGTGGAATTATTCTCGGTGTCACGCGCTCAGATATTTTGATAAGTGATGGTCGAATAGAAAAAGTGGCCGCTGATTTAATTGATGAAAAGGCGATTGTTGTAGATATTTCTGGATCTGTAGTTCTACCTGGACTAGTTGATTTGCATACCCACTTACGCGAACCCGGTCGTGAAGATTCAGAGACGGTTTTAAGCGCTAGTAAAGCAGGGGCAAAGGGTGGATTCACTGCACTTTCTGCAATGGCTAATACCTCCCCAGTTGCAGATACAGCAGGAGTTGTTGAACAGGTTTATAGATTGGGTCAAGAGGCAGGGTATGTAGATGTTTTTCCTATTGGCGCCGTTACACAAGGATTAAAGGGTGAACAGCTATCGGAAATCGGCGCGATGGCTGATTCAATTGCACAAGTTCGAGTCTTTAGTGATGATGGAAACTGCGTTTTTGATCCATTAGTAATGCGCCGTGCACTTGAATACATAAAGAAGTTCAATGGCGTAATCGCACAACATGCACAAGAGCCTCGATTGACCGTGGGCGCACAAATGAATGAGGGAAACATCAGCGCGAAGTTAGGCCTCAAAGGCTGGCCTGCTATCGCTGAAGAAGCAATCATTGCGCGGGATGTCTTGCTAGCCGATCACGTGAAGTCACGTTTACATATTTGCCATGTCACTACAGCAGGTGGTGTCGAAATTATTAGATGGGCGAAGGCACGTGGAATTCAAGTAAGCGCAGAAGTGACGCCGCATCACTTACTTCTCACCGATGATCTTGCAACTTCCTATGATCCTATTTTCAAGGTGAATCCACCGCTGCGCACTATGAGCGATGTAATGGCCCTTCGTGAAGCACTTAGCGATGGAACAATCGATATCGTGGCAACAGATCACGCACCACATTCGAGTGAGACTAAGGATTGCGAGTGGCAGGAGGCCTCTTTTGGCATGCTCGGTCTAGAGAGCGCACTATCTATCGTCAATAAAACCATGGTGGAAACAGGCCTCCTCGATTGGGCTGGGGTAGCCGACCGGCTCTCCATCGCACCTGCCCGCATTGCTGGGTACCCCAATCATGGGCAAACTCTGAGCGCAGGTAGCCCTGCGCATATAACTGTGATTAATCCGACGCTTAATTGGCGTGTAGACCGTGATTTGGTTCTTTCGAAGAGTCGAAATACTCCTTACCATGGCTACGAATTACCGGGATTGGTTACACACACATTTTTTCGCGGCGAACACGTGCTCAAAGATTCTCAAATTCTAGACAAGGCGGCGATTTAATGTCTGTTGCATATCTTGTGCTCGATGACGGTCGCATCTTTGAAGGTAAATCCTGGGGTGCCACAGGTAAGGTTTTTGGTGAAGCTGTATTTCAAACTGGAATGACGGGATACCAGGAAACTTTAACTGACCCTTCTTATCATAAGCAGGTAGTCATAATGACCGCCCCACATATTGGTAACACAGGAGTTAATGATTTTGATAATGAGTCATCAAAAATTTGGGTAGCTGGATATGTTGTACGCAATCCATCAACATTAACCTCGAACTGGCGTTCACAAAGAGATCTTGAATCAACGCTCATCGAACAGGAAATCGTAGGCATCCAAGGTGTAGACACTCGGGCGATAACTCGCCACTTACGTGATCGTGGATCAATGAGAGTAGGAATTTTCTCTAACCTTGAAATGTCACGAGAAGAGATGGTTGTGGAAGTGCGTAAGTCACCACAGATGTCGGGTGCATTTTTAGTTAAAGATGTGTCAACGCCAAAGACATATGTCATCCCAGCGCTGGGTGCGAAGAAATTCGTTGTTGCAGCCATCGATCTGGGTATAAAGGCGGCTACTCCGCGCATGTTATCTGAACGAGGTGTCGAAGTACATGTAATGCCATTTGATACAACCCTGGCGCAGATTCAAGCGATTAATCCTGACGGCGTGTTTTTATCAAATGGCCCAGGTGATCCATCGACAATGACGCAAACAATAGAACTAGTGCGCGGGGCATTGATGGCCGAGATTCCTATCTTTGGAATCTGTTTCGGTCATCAAATTCTTGGACGTGCACTTGGATTCGAAACATACAAATTACAGTTTGGCCATCGTGGAATAAATCAGCCAGTAATTGATAAGAACACAGGCAAAGTCGAGATAACGGCCCATAACCATGGATTTGCAGTCAATGCACCTACAGATTCACAGTTCACAACTGTTTACGGAGTCGGAGAGGTAACACATATCTGCCTCAACGATGGAGTAGTTGAAGGCATTCAACTATTAGAAAGAGCGGCCTTTTCTGTCCAGTATCACCCAGAAGCTGCAGCCGGACCTCACGATGCTGCTTATCTCTTTGATCGCTTCATTGATCTCATGGCCAAGAAAGTGAGCGCATAATGCCACTAGATGAATCGATTAAAAGCGTGCTTGTAATTGGAAGTGGGCCAATCGTTATAGGACAAGCCTGTGAATTCGACTACTCGGGCACTCAAGCATGTCGTGTTTTGCGGGCCGAAGGAATCCGCGTCGTGTTGGTTAACTCAAATCCAGCAACAATTATGACCGACCCAGAGTTTGCTGATGCAACATACATCGAACCGATTACTCCAGAAATTATTGAAAGAATCATTGCTTTAGAAAAACCAGACGCTGTCTTGGCAACATTAGGTGGACAAACAGCCCTTAATGCCGCTATTGGCCTGCATGAACGTGGCACTTTGGCTAAGTATGGAGTCAAGCTCATTGGCGCAGATGTTGATGCGATCCAACGGGGCGAAAACCGCGAACTCTTTAGAAATATCGTTGAGAAAGTTGGGGGAGAGTCAGCGAAATCAATTATCTGTCACACGATGGAGGAGATTTTCTTAGCTGTTCTCGAATTGAATTATCCCGTAGTTGTTCGACCATCATTTACGATGGGTGGACTTGGCTCTGGAATCGCATTTAATGAAGAAGAACTGCGTCAAATAGCAGGGGCCGGGCTGCGTCATAGCCCCACTTCAGAGGTTCTTCTAGAAGAGTCGATTTTAGGTTGGAAAGAATATGAATTAGAAGTCATGCGTGATCGCAAAGATAATGTTGTGATTGTCTGCAGTATCGAAAACCTGGATCCGATGGGGGTTCATACAGGAGATTCAATCACCGTAGCCCCAGCAATGACTTTGACTGATGTTGAGTATCAAAAACTACGCGATTTATCCAAGGATATTATCCGAGAGGTTGGCGTAGACACTGGTGGTTGCAATATTCAATTTGCAGTGAACCCAATTAACGGGCGCATTATCGTAATTGAAATGAATCCTCGGGTATCTCGTTCTAGCGCTTTAGCTTCAAAGGCCACAGGTTTTCCTATCGCCAAGATCGCTACGAAGCTGGCTATTGGTTATACATTGGATGAAATTCAAAACGATATCACCAAGGTCACGCCTGCCTCATTTGAACCCACATTAGATTATGTTGTTGTCAAAGTTCCACGTTTTGCATTTGAAAAGTTCGCCGATGCTGATCCTCGTCTCACCACGACGATGAAGAGCGTTGGCGAAGCGATGGCAATTGGCCGTTCATTTTCAGAAGCCTTGATGAAAGCACTACGTTCACTTGAGCGCAAGGAAGCGATATTTGCATGGCCACAGATTAGTGAACAAGAAAAGCAAAACTTACTTGTTGCCATGAAAATCCCGACCGAGTACCGCTTGCAACAAGTACAGAAAGCGATGTGGGCCGGGGCTTCAATTGAAGATGTTTTCAGTGCTACCAAGATAGATCCCTGGTATCTACGTCAGATTGAGTTAATCAATGAGCAAGCTAGTTCCATCTCGCAACCAGGTGAGCTAACTGCAGAGCGTTTACGCGAAGCAAAGTCCCATGGGTTTTCAGATTCTCAGATTGCAACTCTGCGAGGATTAAGTGAAGATCAAGTTCGGCGCGACCGTCACCATCTTGGGATCCGTCCTGTCTATAAAACTGTAGATACATGTGCCGCTGAATTTGAAGCATTTACTCCGTATCACTACTCAAGTTATGAGGAAGAAAGCGAAGTTAGAGCACGCACAACGCCGGCAGTCATCATTCTTGGCAGTGGCCCAAATCGTATTGGCCAAGGCATTGAGTTTGATTATTCATGTGTTCACGCCTCCTTTGTCTTGCGTGAAGCAGGCTTTGAAACAATTATGATTAACTGCAATCCCGAGACAGTTTCGACTGATTACGACACAAGCAACCGTCTCTATTTCGAGCCACTTACATTAGAGGATGTAATCGAAGTCGTTGCTGCAGAGATGCAAGCTGGCCCCGTTCTTGGAGTTATCACGCAGTTGGGGGGCCAAACACCGTTAGGTCTTGCAGCTGGATTAAAAGCTGCCGGTATAACGATTCTTGGCACAACTCCTGATGCGATTAATTTGGCAGAAGAACGTGGCGCCTTTGGTGAAATTTTGGCGCAACAGGGCCTAACCGCCCCAGAGTTTGGAATGGCGGCTTCGCAGTTGGAAGCGTTGACTATTGCATCTCGAATCGGTTATCCAGTTTTAGTTAGACCTTCTTTCGTTTTAGGTGGCCGCGGTATGGAGATTGTTTACGACGATGCAGCCCTTGGTGGCTTTATCACCCGTGCAACTGACATAACGCCAGATCATCCAGTTCTTGTCGATAGATTTCTTGATAGCGCCATCGAAATAGATGTAGATGCAATCTTTGATGGCGAAGAGCTCTACTTAGGTGGAGTCATGGAGCATATTGAAGAGGCTGGCATTCACAGCGGAGATAGCGCTTGTGTTTTACCATCAATGACAGTAACGCCAAATCAACTCAACGAAATCAGAACGGCAACAGAAAAGATTGCTCGTGGTGTCGGAGTGCGCGGTTTGATTAATATCCAATTCGCAATCGCTGATTCGATACTTTATGTTTTAGAGGCAAACCCACGTGCTTCTAGAACGGTTCCCTTTGTAAGTAAAGCTACCGGGGTTCCTCTTGCTAAAGCCGCTGCACGCATAGCCGTTGGCGCAACGATTGCCCAGCTGCGCAAAGAATCTCTTTTGCCAGAACAGGGCGATGGCGTTGCTAAAGGCATCTCCGTAAAAGAGGCAGTTCTTCCTTGGAATCGATTCCGCCGAACCGATGGACGTGGTGTTGACGCGGTATTGGGTCCAGAGATGCGCTCAACTGGAGAAGTGATGGGCATTTCCCCAACCTTTGGCGAAAGTTATGCCAAAAGTCAGATTGCGGCCTTTGGACCATTGCCAAAAGAAGGCACTGTATTTATCTCCTTAGCCGATAAGGATAAAGATTCCGGAGTAGCTCCTGCTGCTGGATTGCAAGCCTGTGGTTTTCGAATTCTAGCCACCGAAGGTACCGCTGCATTTTTAGGAGATCATGGCGTAACCTGCGTCGTCGTGAGAAAAAACTCTGAAGGAACCGGCCCGATGGGTGAGCCAACGATCGTAGAAATCATCAACTCCGGCGATATCGATCTCGTTATAAATACTCCCGTGGGACGTGGAACAAGACAGGATGGCTGGTTAATTCGTACAGCTTCGGTACAACGTTCAATTCCAATTATCACAACAACAGCGGGATTTAGCGCAGCAGTTGAAGGTATTCGTTTCTTACAATCCAATGAACTCTCTATTAAAGCTCTTCAAAAATGGTTGGCATAAGAGTGTCGACAATTAATAAAAATGCCACACAAATAAAAGCTGCAGTGGTAAGCAATAAGCGAGTCGGCCAATACCACCAACTCATCATCAATATCGGTGATATTGCAAGTGCCTGCAAACCAGGTAACTTTGTTGCTATCAACGTTGGTGGTGAAAATTCGCGGATGATCTTGCGCCGCGCCTTTGCGATATCGAGAGTTTCTGTTAACTCAACCTTTGGTGGAACTATGGAGTTAATTGTTGCCCCGCATGGACAGGGCAGTAAATGGCTTTGCGCACAGGGCGAGGGCGCTGTTTTAGATGTGATTGTGCCTTTAGGAAAAGCCTTCGGAATTCCGACAGAGCCGGTGCAAGTTCTCTTAGTTGGTGGTGGATATGGATCAGCCCCACTTTTTGGTTTAGCTGAGGTACTCAATGCACGAGGCTGTCGTGTCGACATGCTCTTAGGAGCAAGTACCGCATCAAAGATTTACGCTCCGATGGAAGGCAAGCGCGCAGTCAACTCACTTCGCATCTACACCGAGGATGCAACCATGGGGCAAAGCGGTCGCGTGACGGAGCCAATTCCTGGTTTAATCGCAGATCTTAATATCGCCGTCATCTACTCATGTGGTCCAATGGCGATGCTGGCGGCAATTGATGAGATAACACGTGAAAGCGATGTCGTCCATCAATGCGCAGTCGAAGAGTCGATGGCCTGCGGAATCGGAATTTGCATGACATGTGTTTTACCGGTCTCTGATGAGACTGGAAATATCGCAATGCAACGCTCCTGTATCGATGGTCCGGTAATGGATGGCTCCCTAGTTCACTGGGACAAGGTGGGTAAGGTTTTATGAGCACCATCGATATGTCAACTACTTTAGGTAATGCATGGTTTCCAGCTCCTACTTTTACTGCAAGTGGCTGTGCCAGTTCGGGTCGAGAGCTTGCCCAGTTTTTTGATCTTCGCGAAATGGGCGGCGTTGTCACGAAATCAGTAATGATGAAGGCCCGTCATGGTCGGCCAACTCCGCGAATGGCCGAAACTCCCAGCGGAATGATTAACTCCATTGGTTTACAGGGACCAGGAATTGATGCATTTCTAGCAAAAGATATTCCATACCTTCTAGAACAAAAG
>CAITQC010000140.1 GCA_903894425.1 uncultured Actinomycetes bacterium | reverse complement strand
TGCCAACTTATTCTGGCGGGTGGTAGTATCTGGGGCAACAAGAATGAGTACCAAGAAAATGCAAATTTTGATTGGCATCGCAATCTCCTGCCAAGAACCCGATCGAAAACTTGTGCAGCATCCTGAACCGCAAGCACAAGAGCAGGCGCCTAAATAATATCGACCGATTGCTCAAACTTCTCACGCAGGGTTGGTATACGCTGCCCGTCAGTTTATTAGATAACCTAGCGTGCTCTATGTAGCGATTGCAGTGCAGCAATGGGAAATATACGAAATGGTAGTTAAGATTTTCTAGGGGCTCTTAGACATTATGTGATTTATTGTATGAAATGCTTTGCTTTGATTAGTTAACGATAGCGGCCCATATTATTTTAGTCAAGACGTAGCTACCATGAGTGTGCCGTCACCGCCATGCTTGGTGTAGCTACTTTATAGGCCTGACTAGATAAACATAGCTAAAGTACGCTTTTTTTGTCCATGACTGTATGCCACGCGTTCGATTATTAACCACTAATTTCTATACCGTACACTATTATCTACAAACTCTCCCTCCAAGGTCAAGCGCGCAGCGAGACCTTTTTGCTGTTTAGGTAGCAGTTTCCTCAAAGCGGTGTCGGATGTCGATCGAATGTACTCGTCAAGTAATGCGAGTTTCTTGACAGTTTCCCACGGTTCCCATGAAACATCTAAATCGGACCACTGGACTTGAAACTCAAGGGTGGTACGTTTCTTCGGGTCGCCACGGTGACTTAAGATCGCTAGAACTGCAGTTTCACCTAAATCTTGTGCTGCAATGGCCACAAGGTCTTGCTCCTGTAGACCTTCCGGATGGCGAAATGGTATCAAGAAGCTCACATCTCGTTCTAATACACGTTGACAGGTTAAGTCTTTGATGTAAACTAGGTTACCGTCTCGTTTGAGTACGCGATATGGTCCAGCAAGACGATCATGCAGCTTGCTTGGGGCTTGGGTCGGATATTTCAGCAGTACCAAATCATCAGGTTTGAACTCCGTAATATCCGTGGCTCCTGCTTGTTTCTCAAGTTGCAACTGTTCTGCGTAAACCAATTGCGATGTTGCATCTAGCATAGCTTCGTATGCAGTTTTCAACTCATTCATAAATGTAGTTGTTACAGGAAGAACTTCCTCGTACGGTCGAAAGGGTTCAAATAAACCGCGGTCAACATTTGGTGGAACCAGATACACTAGATCATTTGGGCTGCAGCCTAGGTACCAACGATAGAGTCGGTTCATGATTCGACTCACTAAAGGTAACACTACCGACCATAAATCTTTGGTTTCCGGTAGACGGACTAGCGCTTTCAAATGACGTATTGTTTCGCCTCCATTCCTTTCTTGCATCGCGTTGGCTTGCGGGCGATATGGAGGTGTTACAACATGCACGATGTTCAGCATACGGGTGAGTTCCTCTATCACTTCATTGATGAATGGTGTTCCTCGATCGGATCGGATCCTTTGGGGTGCCCCGTATCTCGCGGTGACACTCAAAACGCAATGTGCTGCAATGACAGCAGTCTGAGCTTCAGTCGCAAAAAGTTCTGTGAATCTTGAAAATCCGCAAATGATTCCACAGATGAAACTGTTGCCAAGTTGGTCTGTTGGTAACGGGCCAATAAAATCGATCGAAAGTTCTTCAAACAAAGCATATTGCCGTAAATTTCCCCGTGTGGTTAGCACTTCGGGAATGCGCACTTGATTCTTTCTGCAAGACACACATTCATTCACAAGTTTTGCAACATCCTTTGCCATATTAGCCCAAGTGACACCTCGATCGTGTAGTAACCAAACAGTTCGGTTGATACCGTGATGTCCCGCAAGGCCATTGTGTACTTCTCGAAAGATGGCAATGCGTTCATCCGGATCATCTATAACACGGGGCTCACGTCGATGGGTTTGGATTGCAAGTGCTTTGGAGTCCCCTGGATTGGGCTCTTCAGCTAAAGATTTCTTGCGCTGCTTCCCTCTGATCATGGGTCGGTTTAGTAGGGGCTTCCGAGCTCTCTCCACCAAGGCAATATTATTCTGGACATCAAAGTCGTTGAAGTCAGGAACAATTGTGTTTTCATTGTTGAAATCTTGCCGACTCAAAACATCAGGAAAGACATTTGAAATGCCGTCGATCGCATTGTAAGCGTAAGACAGCGTTTGCAGGAATAGCCCCCAGCGAACCACCTTGGATGACGATCCTTGGTGTATGTAACTGAGGTTCTTATGATCGCCATCAATCACGAACGTAGTACCCCATAAGAGTGGCAACCAATATTTGCAACCAAAGACCATAGCAAAGCTTTCTTGTTCGATGGTCTTCCAATTCATCTCTGCCTTTGTAAAGCCGCGTGAACAATTTGCTATCATACGTTCCCAGATATCTCCATTTGTATCGACGCCTCTATTGAACAGACCGCAAGCTACACCACGCATGCTAGCATCAACCTTCATTCTAATTTGATGATTGTAATCGAGATGAGACAATGACATTTGATTAGCAATTGCTTCCATTAGATCTCGCCATGCGGTGCGGGCCTCGTCTGTATTCATTTCAGCCGTTGTGCCATTAACCAGTTTATTCAATGGTTGAGTGATTAAAGCATATTTAGGTATAAAAGCACGTTGGTAATTAGTCTCGCCTAAAGCGGCGCGCAGCTTCTTTGGATTGTCTGGGAATGGCATTCGAGCAACCTCTTCACGTCTATCGTCAGCCATGCGGATGCCTTTGCCGTCGATGATATGGCCCAATAGCTTGAGCGATTTGACTCCAATCACGCATTTACTGGCCTTGCAATATAGCTTGGCGTCGGAGAACTTTTTAACTACGGCTCGAATAATCTCAACAAATCTCTCGAAGTCAACCGCGTGCATTGGGGTGTCGTCAATGTAAACACCGACACCGTTCCCGTATAAATTACCGAGTAATTTGACGTTGCTGCGCTGAACATGAAATGAAGCACCAATCGATCCCATGGGTACACGGGTGTATCGATAAACTTTGCCCAAAGCTCGGAAAGCAGTGTGACGCTTAGACTCGGCTGCTAGTGGATACTGCCAGTATGAAGAAATAAAATCGAATCTCGCAAAATATTGACAGCCTGCCGTGCCGGCTAAAATTTCTGCAATCGGCGGTAACGCGTACGGTTGGACAACTACTCCTTTATTAACACCTCTGGCGTCTATGCAAAAACGAAAACCAGAAGCGGCATCAGGTTTCTTGACCATGACAACTTCTTGTACCGGTACGTCGTCGCACTCTTCTATTACGCCAAGTGCCAACTGTTTGTCAATTTCTTGTTGCAATGCAGTCATGACAGCAGGCGCATAGCGACGATTTCCTTTCACTGACTCCGGTTCGAACCCTTCGCGAAGTACAATCTCCATCGGGTCGAGGTTACATCCTCCCGGCGGTAGTGTATCAACGAATACCCCGCTGTCCAGCAGTTCTTGTTTCAGGAAAAGAAGTGACTTGCGACCAATGAATGGACCATTACCGTCGTAAGTGGTTGGGTCAATAAAATCATCGTCTTCGGTCTCTTCGCGTCGATCCGTTTGCTGAGCGTCACTCGCCTTTTGAGAAAGCTGAATGGGTCGGGCACAAGCATGCACCGCATTTGATAAAATAGTATTTTGAGACGGGTTGGGTGAACAATCTGTTTCTCCAAAAATTAATGGGTCGATCAACGGTACGTCGACACCATCCATGTTTTTGATAGTGGGGTCAACCTCAGGTGAGGGACATACCAATAACAGGCCTAACTGACGTTGTGACTCGATCAACGGTTTCATCACAGATAAAATTCCAGTATGGCCGAGAGTCTGGTAGCCTAAAGTTAAAGCGTCTCCGTCGCGCTTTGACAAATAAAACTTCGCGTGAAAATAGCTTGACGGGTCCGCCCAACCCGCTACCTTTACGGATAATTCTACAAATTCTTCTAAAAGCATTTTGGTATCGCCAATACCCCACTCCAGCACAATCGGTTCAGTGAGTGTCTGCTTGATTACACCTTCTCCACGGAGTATGGGCCACCATTGTTCTGGTACCAGGTTAACGTCTGAAAATGAGTCGGCATTTGCTTGTACCACAATCGTCGGATCCATGTTAGACGCCTCGCCGATACAGCATGCAAGCGTAGCTCGCTTCAGCACTTCGTCACTCCGGCGCAAGCTTCTCTTCACGAACGGAGTCTTCGGGGAAAAGCTAACGCGGTTCGGAGACTCTGCGGCTTTTGGAGACTCTGCGGCTTTCACTGTTCTCTGAGGGCAAGCGTTTGCATAATGGCCTTTCACATGACAGTGGTAGCACTCTACATCGGCTTTGTCGGCCTTCACAGTCGGACCGGCTCCTTTGACAATCGGTTTGGTCGGAGTGATGATATTTGGTTTTTGAGGGGTGTATGGTGTGGATAATTTTAGTTTGGCCGTAACGTCGGACGCACCGTCAGCGGTTGCATCCAAAACTGCCCCTGCACGTTCTTGTCCACGATGCTTCCACGTACCACGACCGCGCTCGTTGCCGGATTGCTCTCTGTTCGAAGGCCCCGCCACCACACATCCGGCTGCTATAAGCTTCTCTAGGCGTTCGTGGTGTTCGTAATAAAGGTCGTTAAATTTGTCCTCGAGGGTCGAGAATGACTCGATCTCAAGAAGCTCTAGTTCTTCGCGGAATTTGGCAGGATTGACTCCTTTGATAAATTGCTTGATCAGTATCTTAGTGCTGAGTCTGTAATCAGTGCCATTAATCCACTTGACTGTTTCCCTGAATTCGTTGAAGTAGTCCGCGGCTGTTTGTAGAGACTGGTATGGTGCTTCCTGTGACATGCGAACACTCTTCAGCAAGGTCAAAGAATCTGACTGGCTCTTCGGCCCATAGACAACACTAAGAATACTCAACAGATGTTTATCATCCAGCATTGCAGCTTCAAATTTGTTGCGACGCTCTGTAATAGCCGCTAAAGCTGATGTTTTTCGAGGCACGCGCAAAAAATTAGTTGAGTCTCGTCGCGACGCCGCAGAAAATTTTCGATTTGCAGCAATGCCCCGAACGCGTACATCATCATCTTCATAGTCTCGCACGCTCGACTCATCATCTTCTTCATCGGATATCCAGAATCGTTCCTCGCTCTCTTCCTCGCCGGCTTGTGCCTCTTGGTATTCGATAGCAAACGTAAGCTTGTCTTCTCTTTTAAACCGTGCCAACGAGATCGTGCACAACGAGTTAACATCGCTCTCTTCCATCAATTGTGATAAGGTAGGCAATGCTGTGCCTTTGGCTTGCCGCCGGACCCATCGCTTCCGGGCCATTAAGAACAACCTGATCTGTTCGGCTGCTCCATCTTTCTTAATATTTCCCAAATATGGGGGTTGTTCGGTCAGCACAAACACACTCGTAGTTGCTGACATTGTTAATTGAATTTGATTTTGACCTTTCGAATCGCTCTCAAGGTTTTAGTAAAGGGCACTAGCGGGAATCACTCCAGGCTAATGTTGAAAATAAATATATTTATTATCGTGTATCCCAAACTACGACAATTCGCTAGCTCTTATAGTTACCACTGATACGCTCAAAAGCAATAACTAAAACAATACTATTATAATGGCAATTAGAATAGTGTTGCAGACAATCGATACTTAATTACTAGAAAGATAATTAATATCGAATCAGAATAAATCAAAAATAAACGTTGGAAATAAAAATAAATGAAAAATGACGAAAAAGAAATTCGTCGACACGCATGCCACG
>CAITQC010000139.1 GCA_903894425.1 uncultured Actinomycetes bacterium | reverse complement strand
CATTAATGAACCACCCCGATGTTGATGCAGTCATTATCGCTTCGCCAGATCCCTTGCATGTTGCACACTTAAAGTTAGCAATAGCATGTAAAAAACCAATCTTGTGCGAAAAACCAATTGCGACAACTCTTGAAGAGGCGCGAGCAATCGCACAAGAGATTAAAGAGTATGAAAACACCGCAGGAAAAACGATGATTCATTTCGGGTTTATGCGGCGCTTCGATGCTTCATATCGAGAAGTTCGCCGATTGATTGAAACTGGTGAATACGGCAAGCCAACTTTCTTTAGAACAATTACTCGAAACGTTGCATCAACCGGTGCCACAACTCCAGGACTTTTTACAAATATTGCGATTCATGACTTCGATATTTTCCGGTGGTTGTTTAAAGATGAGTGGGTATCGGTGCAAAGTCACTACCCACGTAAATCTTCATTATCGCCCGAAGGTATTGCCGACCCATTAGTTATTACCGCTTACATGAAATCAGGAATCATGATGGTTGCCGACATTGTTGCCTTTAATAATTATGGCTATGACGTACGTACTGAAGTCATCTGCGAAAAAGGCTCGATTGAAATCGGAATTAATGGAGATGTAATTACTCGTGCTAATCGCGTAATGGGTGTGCATACCGGCGGAAAGATGGAAGAAAACTGGATCCCACGATTTAAAGATTCTTACATTGAAGAACTGCGTGCATGGGTACAAGCAATCTCATCTGGAGTTCAAAATGATGATCTTGCCACCGTCGATGATGCGCTTGCTGCAAACGAAGTTTGTGCGTTGGGTGTTGCTTCTATTTAATTGCGTGTATCCAAGTAGAAGAAGCGATCTAAACCAAGTTGTGCTGAACCAAGCAAAGCTAAATCATCACCAAGCTCTGAACCAACTATCTCTAAATTCTTGGTAGCAAGGGCTCCAGCACGCTGATAAACAACTTCTTTTACTGTTGCAAGAACCAAATCAGTGGCCTCAACCAAGCGTCCCACAATGACAACCTTGCTTGGGTTGAGAAGGTTTACCGCATCTGCAACTGCGTGGCCAATATACGAGCTTGCTTCAGTAACAAGGCGCAAAATCTTTGTATCACCTTTGCGACAAAGATCAGCAATATCAGATGTGTCCTTAACTTTATAGCCCAAGACGTTAAGTTTTTCAGTTAAAGCCCAACCACTTGCAAAAGATTCAACACAATCAGTATGTCCGCATCGGCAAGGTAGGCCTTTAAGTGCATCCAACTGCATATGCCCAATGTCTCCAGCAGATCCACTACTGCCACGATGCAACTGACCATTAAGAATCATTCCACTACCGATTCCCGTGGCAACTTTTACTAATAACATATTTTCAATATCGGGATAAACTAAATGATGTTCAGCAAAAGCTAACAAGTTTGCATCATTTTCAAGATATGTTGGAATTCCTAAAGCATCAGTAAACTCTTTTTGAAAATTTATTCCATCCCAACCACGCATGATTGGGGGACTAACTACTTTTCCGAGAGTGTGAGAAACTGGGCCGGGTACACCTACAACAATTCCTAGACGTTTAGCCTTTGGAATTGATTTGAAAATCTCCTTGATCTGAGCAATGCTTTCAGGCAAAATCTTTGTAGGACCGTCTTCGATTGAGATTTTGCTTGTTTGTGAATTTAGAATTTCACCTTTTAGGTTTGCGATTGCAATAGATACAGAAGTTGCAGAGAAATAAACTATTCCTACAAAGCCAGAATTTTCATTTAAAGAAAGATGGGAGGCTTTTCGTCCACCATGAGAGGCAGCACCATCTGTTTCAAGAATAATTCTGCGATTTAACAGAGATTGAATTCCTTGGCTGACAGTCACTCTTGAAAATCCCGTTAGTTCTTGAATTTCGGCACGAGTTAATTGAGGACGACCACGGAAACAGTGAACAATTTCGCGTTCACTTCGCGTTGCTGAATTCATCTCACCCCTCCAGATCCCTGCATTCGTTATCTAACCGTTACCGGTAGAACCTTGTTAAGACGGGAGCATACAAGTAATGTTCAGGGTTAAGCAAACTTCTGTAAAGTAATTTACATGAGCGTGTCCCAACCTAAAGGAGTAAAGAGTGAAGAAAAATCGTTTTCTCGCTGCTGGTGTTTCAGTAGTTGTAACAGGCGCACTTGTGTTCGCTGGTACAGCACCGTCACATGCTGCAGTTAAGAAGCTTTCAACAATCAAGATCGCTGCAATTGTTAAGGGTTTAGATAATCCTTACTTCATCAGCGTAAAGGCTGGAATTGTTGATACAGCTAAGAAGCTTGGCGTTACAGCTAACGTACAAGCAGCACCAGGACTCAATGACGAAATCGGTCAGGCTAACAAGCTCGATGCATTAGCTGGTCAGAACTATGACTGCTACATCGTAATTCCAATTTCTTCAAACAACCTTTCACAAGGTCTCGGTAAGGTCACAAAGAAGGGTAAGCCAATTATTAACATTGACTCACCTGTTGACCCTGCTTCACTAAAAGCTGCTGGCGGAAAGATCACATCATTCGCTGGAACAGATAACAAGGCAGCTGGTAAGGCTGGCGGAGTTTCAATGCTTAAGCTAATCGGTTCAGGCAAGAAGATTGCACTTGTTGCAGGTCTTGCTGGAAACGTAACTTCAAATGCACGTATTGATGGATTCAAAGCTGGCGCAGCAGGAAGCACTTTTGTAGGACCTGTTAACGCTGACTGGGATACAACAAAGGCACTTGATGTTGCTAACCAAATGTTGGTTGCTAATCCAGATATCGCAGGATTCTTTGCAGCTAACGACCAGATGGCACAAGGAATTGCTAAGGCTGTTGCAGCCTCTGGCAAGAAGATTCCCGTTTACGGCGTAGATGGAATCATGGATAACTTGAACCTCATCAAGGGTGGTTCAGTTACAGCATCAGTTTCACAGTACCCATACGTAATGGGCAAGATGGGTGTTGAGGCCTGTGTTGTTCTTGCGCAAGGCGGAAAGGTTCCTGCATGGACTGTTACTCCTTACGGAATTATTGATTCAAGCAATGTTGATAAGGCACTTGCTACAAAGAATCAGTTGCCACCAGGGGCTTACAGCGATCCATACGTCAAATTGATTAAGAAGTAATCAAAGCGGTATAAAGGAAACATGAATCAAACATCAAAGACAGCAACCTCCTCCGCGCAAGCGGAGGAGGTTGCTCCTTCGACCCTACAAAAAATCCGTCTCGCCAGTAAAGATCCTTTTTTCTGGTCAAACTGGATAGTGGTCGTTGCATTTATTCTCGTAGTATTAGTTTTTGGTCTCATAGCACCAGAGAGTTATTTAACTCGTTATAACTTAAACAATATCTTGGTTGCCTCTTCAATTCCTGCGATCATTGCAGTTGGGCAAACTTTTGCTGTTACAACAGCTGGAATTGATCTATCTGTAAGTTCCACAATGACATTAGGTGCGGTTGCATTTGGACTTGCCTTTACTAATGGTTGGCCGCTGTGGTCATGTGCGATTGCTGGAACTATTGCAGGACTCATTTGCGGAGTTGCAAATGGACTAATCATTGCAAAGCGCAAAATTAGCGATTTTATTGTCACCCTCGGAATGTTGTCGGTGGCTGCCGGACTTGCACTTGTATTTAGTGATGGCCGACCACGCCAGATTGTTAGTGAACCGTTGGCAAATATGGCAATTGGTGCGAAAGGAGATATTCCTTATCTCATGATGATCGCGCTAGTTATTGTTGTCGCTGCGCACTTCTTCCTGTTTAATACCCGTTTCGGTACGCACATCCTTGCAACAGGTGGAGATCCCGATGCTGCTCGTTCGATGGGTGTAAATATCGATCTCGTAAAAATAACCGTTTATGCAATCTCAGGAACTTTGGCTGGTTTTGCAGCAATGCTAACGATTTCAAGAATTGGATCTGCTGAACCTGCAGCCAATACTTCAATTCTTCTTAACAGTGTTGCTGCAGTAGTTCTTGGTGGAGTAAGTCTTTTCGGTGGTCGTGGAACAATCTTTGGTCCATTTATCGCAACCCTTCTTCTTCAGGCATTAACTAATGGCCTTACAGTTGTTGGTGTTGCTGCTTACTACCAATATGTTTCGATTGGACTTGTTGTTATTTTGTCCGCAGCACTTGTGAGGACGAAATGATGAGCAATAACACCGTCAATGCAATCGAAGTCACCGATATTAAGAAGTCATTCGGTAGCGTAGAGGCTCTGCGGGGAGTCTCTTTATATGCAAAACCAGGTGAAGTTACCGCCATCGTTGGCGACAACGGAGCTGGTAAATCAACTCTCATCAAATGCATCTCAGGTGTTTATACCGCCGATGAGGGATCCATTCACATCAATGGCGAAGCTGTTCACTTCACAACACCTGAAGAATCCCGATCCTTTGGAATTGAAACCGTCTATCAAACATTAGGTCTCATCGAAGATCTAACTATTTGGCAAAACCTATTTCTTAACCGTGAAAAACTAAAAGGGGTTGGGCCTTTCAAGATTCTCAATAAGAGTGCGATGCGCGAAGAAGCTGCAGCGATGCTCAAGAATCTTGATGTATATATCCCATCAATTAAATCTCGCGTGCGTGGACTTTCGGGGGGACAGCGCCAAGCAGTTGCGATTTGTCGTGCAGCTGGTTGGGGTTCACGGGTTGTAATCATGGATGAGCCAACTGCTGCTCTTGGAGTTCGCGAGACTGCAAAAGTAGAAGATCTAATCAAAAGAATGAAAGATCAAGGGTTGGCCATCCTGCTTATTAGTCACAACTTTGACCAAGTTTTGCGACTTGCAGATCAAATTTGGGTTATGCGCCAAGGCAATGTCATGGCGGGAATGCGCGCGAAAGATACATCCGGCGATGAACTAGTCGCACTTATTACTGGCGCTAGTGCCGGAAGAAAGTAGGAATCATGGCTAATATCCCTAACCTTTTAGGAGTTCATGCACTTGTCTGGGTAGGTGGTTGGAGCAACGAACAAGCTACCGAAGCAATCAAGAACTCAAAGGAAGCCGGATACGGCCTCATTGAGATTCCAGCTCTAGATCCAAAATCAATCGACGTTGCACACACATCAAAAACACTTAAAGAGTATGGAATGAAAGGTGCATGCTCACTTGGGCTTTCATTTGATGCAGACATCAATAACGAAGATGATGAAATTGCAAAACGCGGAGAAGCACGTTTGATGGATGCACTTACTGTTGTTGAGCAACTTGGTGGTGATTATCTAGGTGGCGTCGTGTTTAGCGCCCTTGGAAAATATCCAAAGCCAACAACGCCAAAGGCAGTTGAAAACGCCACAAACGCACTGCGACGCTTAGCCCAGGCTGCTTCTCAACGTGGAATCACAGTTGGTCTTGAACCGGTAAATCGTTACGAAACAAATTTGATTAATACGAGTCAACAGGCGCTAGACATGATCGCAAATATTGGCGAAAAGAACGTAGTTGTTCATCTAGATGTTTATCATATGAATATCGAAGAGCAAGATCTTGTTTCTCCAGTGTTGGCAGCAGGATCACAACTTGGTTATGTTCACATCGGCGCAAGCCACCGTGGACCACTAGGTACTGGCAACATTGACTTTGATTCATTCTTTGGAGCTCTTGCAAAGATTAACTACACAGGCACCATCACTTTCGAATCTTTTTCATCCGCTGTTGTTTCTCCAGAACTTTCAAGCACTCTTGGAATTTGGCGTAACTTGTGGACTGATAATAAATCGATGGCGAAATCCGCACGTGAATATATGGAAGCACAGATCGTCGCAGCCCACGCATAAAGATGTCACAAGTATCTCTTTCGTTTGAACAGGCTTTGTCACGGGTCACAGAGCTTCTCAACGATGCCAATGGTCGAATAATCATTGGCATCGTTGGAAAGCCGGGGGCAGGCAAGTCAACACTGTCTACTTATCTCATTGAAAACCTTCCGAAAGAATCTGTGGCTCTTGTACCAATGGATGGCTATCACTTAAGTAATAGAGAGCTCGATGCATTAGGACGACGTGATCGAAAAGGTGCACCAGACACATTTGATTCATTTGGTTATGCCGCCTTATTGCAGAGAATTCTTACTTCAAAAGACGATGTCTATTTCCCAGTTTTTCACCGTGAAATTGAAGAATCCATTGCTGCCGAAGGTGTTGTGACCGCATCGACAAAGATTGTGTTAACCGAGGGGAATTACCTTCTTTATAGTCAAGGTGGCTGGAAAGACGTTGCATCGACTTTAACTGAAAGTTGGTACGTGGAAGTTGATGATGAACTGCGTTTAGAGCGCTTAGTAGACCGTCACCATTTTTATGGAAAAGAACGACAGGCTGCACATGATTGGGCTCACGGAAGCGATGAAAACAATGCTCAGTTAGTCGAAGCCACTAAGGAATTGGCCGATTTCCTGGTCATTAATACGGATAAGCAGAGTTGAAAAACAGCCGCTAAACGAGTTCATGTGCCAAATTCAGGATTGCACCCTGTACACATTTTGTACGATTTCCATGCTCTATGAACGAAACCTCACGCTAAAAAACCGAAAACTAGGGGTAGTTTTTAGGTATGAGAAAAGTAAAAGGCTCAGTCAATCTTTACTTGGCTTTAATAGTTGCCGCTATTTCAATTATTGCCATTATCGCGGCAATCACAACGGAAAGTGGCGTGAAAAACTTTGATAAAGGATCGCCACAGTTGGCGGTACAAAAATATCTCCAGTCAATAACTGATGGGCGAAATGATCTTGCTGCAAAGTACTTTTCAAAAGAGAGTACATGCACAGTTGATGACATTGATCGCGCCTATATTGATAAGAATCTGCAAATTTCATTGGTTAAAACCGCTTTAGATAAGAATGTAGCTGTGGTTCGCATTTCAATTCAAAGTGATTCTTCACTGTTTAATAGCACCATGAATGACCAGGAGCAATCCATCAGATTGGTTCGTGAAGATGGAATATGGAGGCTAGCGGGAATACCATGGCCGTTATATAACTGTGGAGGTAACTCAAAATGATGATTGGCAACCTAATAATTAATCTGCTTACCCTCGGTCTATTCATTTTTGTTGTGAGAAAGATTTTTACACGCGGGCGAAACCAAGGAGCAAAGGGTGGTGAAGTCCGTCGATTCTTTCAGTATGGGCTAATGCTTGCACTTACAATAATTTCAAGTATAGGAATCAGTGGATTACTCGGAAGACTACTTCATATCGGAACCATGATTTACAGCGATCGTGGATCTCTAGCTTTGGATTCATCCTTTACTTTGGTTGGAACTCCACTGCTTATTGTTTTCGTAATGTGGACCCGTAACACAATGCGTAAGGATCCAAGTGAGGTCACGTCTCTTGGATGGAACTTTTACTTAACTGGTGCATCGATCATTGCATTAATTCTGAATCTCAATGCCCAAATGAAGTTATACGGCGTAATTATTCACGAAAATCCATTACAAGGGAAAGATTTGGCGCAATTCTTGGTGTGGGGAGTTGTCTGGTTAGTTCACTTTAGATTGCACATTAAACATGGCCCCGAAGAGAACACGATTGGCCATCACTTAATCGGCTCAGTTATTGGACTTGGATATAGTGCAGTTGGATTGATTACGATTTTCGAGGCTCTCTTGAAGTTGCTATTTCCAACCGAGGCAAACTCAACGCTTATTAATTCAGGTACTACGCTTCAAACTGGATTAGTAACTCTGTTAATTGGCGCTCCTGTTTGGTATTTATATTGGGTCCGAACCGCGGCTAAAGCTACAAAAGAGAGCACCTGGTATGCGTATGTGCTTCTTATTGGAGTTGGCGGAGGTGTACTCACCTCCGTCATTGCTTCCTCATTCACTCTGTACTCAATGCTTGTGTGGTTCTTTGGAGAGGCCCAATCTGCATCCGCGGCCGAACATTTTCACGATGCACCAGCATCCCTGGCTGCTGCGATAGTCGGTTTAATAGTTATTTGGTATCACCGAGATGTTCTGGCTGCGACTCAAACAACTACTAGAACTGAGATTCGCCGTGTCTACGAGTATGTAATTGCTGGGATAGGTTTGCTTGCAGCAGTTGGTGGAATAATAATGATTTTAGTTTCAATTGTTGAATCTGTTACAAAAACAAATCAAATATCTGGACCTGAATCAACTAATACTTTGGTAGTTGCAATCACATTCATAATTGTTGGAGGCCCAGTATGGGCAGTCATGTGGAAATTGATTCAAAATAAAATTAGAAAAGATCCTCAATCTGAGCAAAGTTCGCTTGTTCGTCGATTCTATCTATTTACTCTTTTTGGAGTTTCAGGTGTGGCTGCGCTTATTTCTCTTTTAGCGATTACTTATATGGCTTTTGATGATCTATTTAAAGGAGAAATTGGAGAGCACACAATTCACGATGCACGCTTTCCTATCGGAATTCTGATTGCAACTATTTTTGTCTCTGTATACCATTGGATTGTTTATCGAGGTGAAAGGCATGTTGAAATCCAGAGAGCAGCCGATAAAGATATTATTTCGAAACTCTACTTTTTTGTTGAGATGAAGTTAGTCCCAGAGCACAGTGAAAAATTCATCGATGTTTTATACAAATATGCAGTACATGTTCGCAAAGAGCGCGGTTGTGAACAAATAGATGTCCTACGTGAAGCTGATGATGAAAATACCGTCTACTTATATGAGATCTGGAGCGATGAAAGGACTCACCAGGAACACTTAACCAGCGAAGGCTTCAAAGGCTGGAAAGAGTATTCGGACCCGTTAATTGCTAGCTTTAAAGTTAAAAATTTGAGCTCGTCAAGGTAATTGATCTCCTCAGTCAGTCATACCTGCTAGCGAGTAAGCGATAACCCTCTCGCAATGCTAAAAATGGCGTTTTTTGCGCCAGGAGGCAGGGTTTTTGTAGTCGAATAAAGAGGTAAACTCGCCCCAACACTTGGAGACGTCGCATAGCCCGGTCGAGTGCGCCTCACTGCTAACGAGGTAAGGGGTTAAACCCTTCAGGAGTTCAAATCTCCTCGTCTCCGCCAGAGTAATTTAGATTGAGGAGATGGCTGTGCCACTGTTCAAGGTAGCAATTGTTGGAGCAGGCCCAGCTGGTTACTTTGCAGCGCAAGCTCTGCACAATTTACAAAATGAAGAGCGCACTTTTGCAATAGACATGATTGAGCGCCTGCCGACACCGTGGGGCTTAGTTCGAAGTGGTGTTGCACCAGATCATCCAAAGATTAAGACTGTTTCAAAGGTTTTTGAAAAGATTGCAGCCGATCCAAATTTTCGACTTTTTGCAAACGTTGAAATTGGAAGCGATATTACTGTTGCCCAGCTTCAAGAGAAATACGATGCAGTCATAATCGCAACAGGTTCATCTCTTGGAAAAACATTGGGTATACCGGGCGAGGATCTTCCAGGATCAATGTCTGCGGCAGATTTTGTCCCTTGGTATAACGCGCATCCTGATTTTGCGGACGTTCAAGTCCCACTTGCCTGCGACACCGCAGTAGTAATTGGAGCCGGAAATGTGGCAATGGACGTTGCTCGCATGTTGGCGTTAGAACCCAGTGAGCTAGATACAACAGATACTGCCGAGCATGCAATCGATGCTCTAAAAACCAGTGTAATACGCGATGTTTACATAAGCGCTCGCCGTGGGCCAGAGCATGCAGCATTTACTTCCCCTGAACTTCGCGAGCTTCCAAAGCTAGAGCACACTAATGTAATAATCAATAAAGCAGATATAGATACCGCAATTGTGCGCGCTGGTGATGCACCTGAAAAAGATGTGAAAAGTAATCTCGATGCAATGCTTCTAATCGCTGATTCTCAGAAGAGCGAACACGAACGCACGATGCATTTTCTTTTCCAGCACACTCCAAAAGAGATTCTGGGAACCGACCACGTTGAAGGCATTGTCTACTCAACGCCAAACGGTGATGTAACTATTAAATGTGGCCTTGTCGTGACAGCTATTGGATACCAAGCCGCTGGAATCAACGGTGTCCCATATGAAAATGGAAAAGTTGTAAATATAGATGGCCGAGTGAAGGAAAATCTCTACGTTGTTGGTTGGGCAAAGCGCGGGCCATCAGGGGTAATTGGTACCAATAAATCCGATGCCGCAGCAGTTATGGAACTTCTAGTTAGTGATCTAAAAGCGACCAAGGGCGCCGGAGATATCTCAGAGTTATTAACTAGCCAACCCGTTATCGATCAGATTGCCTGGCAGAAGATCAACGAGGCCGAAGTTGCAGCCGGTGAACCATTGGGCAAACCTCGCTTAAAGAGTGTTAAACGTGAAGAATTCCTGAAGTTAGCAGGAATGTAACCTTCTTCACTCTACGGTAACCATGTCGTTACCTCTAGGACTTTGAAGTGAAATCTTGAAGTGTTTAGATAAAGACATGAAACAAACCCTCTCATCAAGAAAAATAACCAGCTTTGGCGCGTTCGCCACAGCTATCGCACTATTAGTTTCACTAGTAGTTCCTACTGCACAAGCCGCGATTTACTCGCTGCCCGGTGCTCCTACAAATGTCACCTCTTATATTGGTGCACGAGGTGTTGTTGTTAAGTGGACTCCAACATCTGAAGTAACACCAGAGATAACAGGCTATGTTGTTTCAGCCGGTGCAGGCTCATGCCCAATATTTGTTCCTGCAACTTATCGTTCTGTTGTAACAATGCCAGTTGCTGTTGGCCAGCCAGCAGGAACTCCCTTTGTACAAGCAGTAAACGCTTATGGTTTTTCAAAGCCAGGAGTTTCAAAGCAATCATTTACTGCAGATCAATTAACAAAGGTTGCATCATCAAATAATCGCGTTTTGCAGTTGCTGCAGTACAGCGACCTACACGGAGCCATTGAAACTGGAAGCTCATTTGGTACACCACTTCTAGTTAGCAACTTCGCCGCAGATCGCAAATCTGCCGCCGCAACAATTACTTTGTCATCAGGTGACAACATTGGCGCCGCTCCTCCAATCTCTACAGAGTTTGAAGAGCTTCCAACAATTGAATCAATGAACTTAATGAAGGTCGATGCATCAACATTTGGTAACCACGAACACGATCGGAACTTGTCTCACCTACAAAAGGTTATCGGCGCATCTGATTTCCAGTGGGTTGTTTCTAACTACGGCGATGAGTCACTAGCTGCGCTTAAATCTGGTGAAAAGGCTGCAAAGTCCTACACAATCATCGATCGCGGCGGCTTTAAAGTTGGAATCGTTGGAGCAAATACTCCAGAGACAATCGAGCAAGTATTTCCTGGAAACCTTGATTACAAAGATGCATCTGGAGCCAAGAAGACTATTGAGATTGATCCAGGCGTTATTGGTGTAAACAAAGCTATCGTTGCAGCTAAAGAAGCAGGTGCAGAGATTGTTGTTGTGTTGATTCATCAAGGGTGGACAGAAAACTCTGAAGGTGCCGCAAAGGGTTTGTATAACAACCTTGCAGCAAACATTAAGGGGGCAAATGTTATTTATGGTGGACATAGCCACCAGACATTCTCAACTTTGATTCCAGCAGCAGGACGCGCACAAGCACCAATCTTGCTTGGCGAAGTTCGCAACGCTGGCGTTGAGTACACACGATCACAAATCTGTGTACGCAATGGCAAAGTTGTTGGTACTTCATTGCAACATGTTTTGAAGGCAGCAGCGCCAACTATTAACACAGGTGTTGTTAGCACTGTAACAACGGCAGATGTAGCTGGAGCGGCATTGATCAAGAAGTACAAAGATCAATTAACTTCAAAGCTTGATGTGAAGATTGGTTCTGTTTCTGGAACCTTCCCACGTGGTGGCTCACCAGCAGTTGAGCGTTCAGGTGAAAACCCAATGGGTATCTATATCGCTGATCTACTGCGCGCTAAATTCAAGACCAACTTTGCGATAACAAATGGTGGCGGTATTCGCGACACATTCCCTGCAAAGACCTATATTCCAGCCAATACCGCCCTTGTTCGCACAGGTACCGGTGCACTCGATGTAACTCTTGGTGATGCGCTTACTGTTTATCCATTCGGTAACCAGGTCGCAACAACAGTTGTTACAGGTGCAAATCTCTGGAAAGCACTTGAAAATGGCGTTGGTGGAAACTACCCAGCAGATGGACGTTTCCCACAAGTTTCTGGTTTGAAGTTCACATTTGATTCTTCAAAGCCACTTGGGCAACGAATCATTACTGTTACCGATAACGCCGGTAAGGCGATTGAAAAGGACAGCACTGAATACACACTCGCAACACTCGATTACATCATTTATGGTGGCGATGGTTATGTTGATGTGTTCTCACCTGCAAAAGCCAAGGTTTATGGGGCTCTACTAGATGTATTTGTAGATGCACTCAAGGCCGACATGGCAGCAGGAAAGGTGACTCAAGTTCCCGCCCTTGATGGACGTGTGAAGAAGGTCAACTAAGAAAAAGTAATCACAAAGGGCGTCGGTTAATTCCGGCGCCTTTTGTGCTTTTCTACACTCCTCGTTCTTCAGCTAAAGAGTTTCCGCCATCGATCACAATAGTTTGCCCTGTTATGTATGAGGCCTGCGGACTAGCCAACCAAGTTATTGCACTGGCGACTTCTTCAGGTGTTCCGCGTCGTCCCATAGGAGTCGCTTCTCCCTGCTTAATCTCATGTGCAGATTGTGTAGTACTAGAAATCCAACCCGGTGCAACTGCATTTACTGTTATTGGAAGATGAGCAAGATCAAGGGCCAAAGCTTTTGTGAAACCAGTAAGCGCGCTTTTAGCCGATGCATATGCAACGGTATTTCGCATTACTAAAATAGGACCAGTAGAACTTGAAACAATCACAACTCGTCCGGCCGAACTTAATTTGATAGCTGGCAAGAATCCCTGAGTTAATAGCATTGTTGTATCTACATTCCTTGCGAAAGCGCTATGCCAACCATCAAGTGTGTAATCTTCAATGGCTCCATCTTCTGCCTCTGAATAATTTGAAACACAGGCCATGCCCGCGTTGTTTACCAAAACATCGAGAGTTGAAAATTTATCTAAGAAATCTCTAACTACACCTTGAACTTCTTGAGGAACAGATAAATCTGCAACAATTCCGTAGGCCTCAATATTTAATGCCTCTAAATCCCGAACTCGATCGAAGATTCGATCTGTAGTAGATGTAATCCCAATTTTGTATCCCAAAGCACCAAAAGCCTTGGCTGCCGCAAAACCAATTCCAGTTGGGCTTCCGGCCCCGCTAATAAATGCAGTTCTTGTGCTCTGTATAGTCATATCCACCCTTAAAACTTGAATTTTATGAGGCACCAAACGTAACCCATCAAGCTAGGCCTTCATTTTGGAGGACCCAAGAAACAAGGTACAATTCGCAGGCTGTACAAAACTAAATAAGCGCGCGTAGCTCAACGGATAGAGCATCTGACTACGGATCAGAAGGTTAGGGGTTCGAATCCCTTCGCGCGCACAAGTTAAGCTCTCGGTGCCTTTCACACCGGGGGCT
>CAITQC010000138.1 GCA_903894425.1 uncultured Actinomycetes bacterium | reverse complement strand
CAGATTTCGCGAAAATTATTCAGGCACCTGTTTTCCATGTAAATGGTGATGATCCAGAGGCATGTGTTCGTGTTGCTCGTCTTGCATTTGAATATCGCCAGGCGTTTAATAAAGACATCGTCATCGACATGGTTTGCTACCGCCGCCGCGGACACAATGAAGGTGACGAACCAAGTTTCACGCAACCAATGATGTACAAGCTCATTGATTCAAAGCGATCAACTCGTCATCTTTACACTGAAGCACTTATTGGTCGCGGTGACATCACACCTGAAGAGGCCGATGAGGTTGCACGTGATTATCAGGCACAGCTAGAAGCTGTCTTTGCCGCAGTCAATAACTTGGAGACAGAAACAGATCCAAACTTCAAGGCTCCAGTTGCACCTGATGCTCATGAGATTATTACTTCAATTTCTGTGGAATTGGCTCGCGAGATAGCGGCGACACAAACATCGATCCCTGAAGGATTTAGCGTTCATCCAAAGCTTTTGCCGCAGCTGGCTAAGCGCGTTGAATCTCTTAATGATGCATCAATCGACTGGTCAACAGGTGAAATGTTGGCATTCGGTTCACTTCTTAAAGAGGGTCGACCAATTCGTCTTGCCGGACAAGACGCACGCCGTGGAACATTCTCAAACCGTCATGCGGTCATCGTTGATAAAGAAAACGGCAATGAGTGGACTCCACTTCGTGCCTTAATTTCAGATGAAAACCAATTCTTTGTCATCGACTCATTGCTTAGCGAATATGCAGCAATGGGCTTTGAATATGGTTATAGCGTTGAGCGTGAAGAAGCTCTTGTTTTGTGGGAAGGCCAGTTTGGTGACTTTGCCAACGGTGCACAAACGATTATTGATGAGTTTGTTTCTTCTGCGCTTCAAAAGTGGGGTGAGCGATCATCAGTTGCTTTGCTATTGCCTCATGGATATGAAGGTCAAGGCCCAGATCATTCTTCAGCTCGAATCGAGCGCTATTTGCAACTGTGCGCCGAGCAAAATATGACTGTTGCCCAGCCTTCTTCGCCTGCTTCATATTTCCACTTGCTGCGCTGGCATGCAAAGAACCCAACTCGCCGCCCAATGATTGTATTTACACCTAAATCAATGTTGCGATTAAAAGCTGCAGCATCTGCACTGAGTGATTTCACAAGCGGCCACTTCCAACCAGTAATTAGCGATGATTCTGTTACAAATGCAACTCGTATAATTTTCTGTTCGGGCAAGGTTTATCACGATCTAGTTGCAGAGCGCACAAAACTCGGCGAAAGCTCAACTGCAATTATTCGCGTTGAACTTCTTTATCCACTACCAATCGATGAGATGGTCGCCGAAGCCAATAAACATCCGCAAGCTAACTTGTTGTGGGTTCAAGATGAACCAGCTAACCAAGGCCCATGGTCACATGTGGCATTACGTACATCAGAGCAACATGGTGGTCGCGGATTTGGTTCACGAATTTTACGTCGAGTTTCACGCCGGGCAAGCGCATCTCCTGCAACTGGAAATCACCATTTGCATGAAGATGAACAAAAAGCATTAATGCTTGAAGCATTTACTCGTTAAGTTTTGAAATCAGAGCCCATTAGTTATCACGAGGGCATAATTTATAATCTAAATTGTTTTCGCCTATCTCTTTAAAGAGCGCTTGTAGCGAAACATCACAACGCCAACTATCTCGCTTGGATTAATCCAACCCCAGGTGCGCGAATCAGTGCTTTCATTTGAGTCACCTTCAACCCAGTAGATATTGCCGTGAAATTTTTGTACGCGCTTAACCAAAAAGATTCCAGGTCGACCTTCACGTTCTACAACCACGGCCTTTCCCACGATCGAATCACCAACGGCGGCCAAGGCTGATGTACCTTGGAACCATCTAACAACGAGCCAATCTCCATCTCGGTATGCGGGAAGCATCGAACTGCCCGCGACTTTGACGGTGCCAAATTTGCTCATGGGCGGTAGTCTCGCACTTGTAGTTCCGCCAGTCGATGCGAACTGCGTGCCCATGGCACGAATTTAAAAATGAGGAGAAAACATGTTTGCACCAAAGACAACTGTCTACGCACACTGCGATCTTCCATGTGGTGTTTACGATCCAGCCCAAGCAAAGATTGAGGCTCTTTCAGTAAAGGCATGCATGGAAAAGTACGCAGCGAATACAGATGCAGATTTCCGATCACGCTCAGTTGCAATTAAAGAAGAGCGCTCACATCAAGTGAAGGAACATCTCTGGGTTTTGTGGACTGATTATTTCAAGGCCCCTCACTTCGAGGCATACCCACAGTTGCACTCACTATTTAATGAGGCAACAAAGCTTGCAGGTGCTGCAGGTACAAAGGGAACTCAAGATGTTGCAGTTGCTGATTCTTTGATTGCAAAGATCGATGAAATCGCAGAGATCTTCTGGGCTACAAAGAAGGCTTAGTTATTAATTAACTAATCAAAGATTGTGCGGCGGTGCGGGCGAGGAAAGATACTCGCTCCACCGCTGATCTTTTTATCATAGCTGCTGCAACTTGGCGCTCACCCTCATAGACTTCACATTCAAAAGTTAATTCACGGTTATCAACTTCTATACACCTAGACACTCCACGAAGTTCAGCACCTATAGATGCAGGACTCAAGGTAATCATTTCAAAACTAATTGGGATAGTTGTCTCTTCTGGTTCAAGATACTCATCCATTGAGATTATCGCTGCATGCTCCATCAAACTCATGATGTGCGATTGAGAAACAATTGGTAAGTCGCCAATTCCCATGGCCACTGATGTATCACCGGCGCGAACAGCCATGACCGTTAAACCAACGGCTCCAATGACATCTTCGGCAGGTTTCATGATTTATAACCTACCCGTTTAACTCTTAAGTATTGGGATTATCGCCTTCATTAAGAAAGCGAATTTCTTCAGTGTGTTCGATAGTAACTTCACGGTGTTCGACTTGACCGAACTCATCTATCTCAATCGAAATCTCGGTCATACTGAATTGAGTAACAACTTCTGTGAATGTACCTGCCATCTGATCGTGGATTTGACTGAAGATTGCATCGTGCAGATCCCGCGGTGCTTGCTCATTACATGTGCGGCGAAGTACATCTTGGATTAAT
This sequence comes from uncultured Actinomycetes bacterium, assembly GCA_903894425.1. GTDB lineage: Bacteria > Actinomycetota > Actinomycetes > Nanopelagicales > Nanopelagicaceae > Planktophila. Next base: position 543 of record CAITQC010000138.1, on the reverse strand, counting down.
GAGTGCACTTGGCGCTCATGGGCTAACTCAGCTTTACATGCGGGGCATTGGGCAACATGAACTTCAATGCGCTGAAGCTGCGGCGCTTCAATACTGCCTTCAATAAGCAGAACGAAGGAGTTCAGGATTTCATTACATGGCGTTACAAAATTGAAACTCATGCCTCTGCCTCCTGATCATCAGGTGACTTGGAAGTTGGCTTAGCTTTAACGCTGTACCCAAGTTCGCTCGCATACTCTGTTAACCGCTCGCGCAGCTGTTTTCTTCCCCGGTGCAGCCGTGACATAACCGTTCCTGCGGGAACCCCCACGATTTCGGCGATCTCTTTGTATGAAAAACCTTCAACGTCGGCTAAATACACTGCAATGCGGAACTCTTCGGGAATCTCCTGCAATGCACGTTTGATATCGCTGTCAGGAAGGTTTTCGAGGGCTTCAACCTCAGCCGACTTTCCCTGATCACTAGTGTGAGAAGCAGCATCTGCTAACTGCCAATCTTCGATTTCACCAGAAGATAGTTGAGGGCGGCGCTGGTCCTTGCGAT
>CAITQC010000137.1 GCA_903894425.1 uncultured Actinomycetes bacterium | reverse complement strand
CGGTAAAAAAGCAGCGATCAAGTTCTCACCGCTTCCAAAAAAGAAATTGGCTAAGATAATGAGCAAGACTGCTAACCACAAGTCACCGGGGCCGACGGTTGAGAGGAGAGCAGTGAATCCGACACATCCAACCGTGGTCATGAGCAGAAGACGTTTCTTCGCTGAATAAACATCAGCATATGCGCCTAGAAGAGGTGCAGTCAGAATAATAAGGAGGTAAGAGACAGCTAAGGCAGAGGTCCAGGCAAGAGTTGCCCATTCCTGATTTGCAGCGACAACCGAGACAAAATAAGCATTAAATATTGCAGTGATAACGACAGTAGTGAAACCAGAATTAGCAAAATCAAACATCGCCCATGCCCAGACCTCCTTCCTATGTACTCCATCTTCAAGGTACGAGGGGGATGCTTTGAGACTCATGAATGAAAACCAGGAAAGCCGAAAAAAATACTATTTGGAATTGAAATAACAAAGCCAACGGAAACAAAAAAGAATAGAAAGATAGGTCTAGGATAAGAGAAGATTGAAATCAACTGAGCTTATATTCGAAAAAGACAAGAATAATCAGAGTCAATGTAAGGGACAACAAGTTAGCGTAACTGTAAATCAGAGCTGTAAGAAGTCTCTTGACAGAAATCATTCCAAATATAAGCAGGGGTGACGAGTGGCTTGGTAGGAACAATGAAAGTTGCCACATCAAAAACACCATTTAAGGTGCGACTAACCATCTGCATCATGCCCATTAAAATCCCAGCTGTTGAACCATAAGCAGGGCCCTGACTCTGACTAGTTATAAAGATGGTTTTAGGAATTTCTATGACACCGAAGGCCACGTTAGTAATGCCATTAGTAAGTTTGCCAAGCGCATTAACGGGGTAGCTGTCAGCGAGTACTGGCTGAGAGATGGATATGAGAAGAATGGACAAAGCAATAGCAAACATGGGTGGCCGTTTCATAGGAGATCCTCTAAGGGTAATCAGGTTAACTGACAGAATAACAAAACCTGCGTGTTCAGTAAGGGCAATATTAAAAAAGGGTTAAACAGGAAATGGCACTAAAAGCTGATGCTAGTCGTCTAGTTTAAGTTGATATAGAATAATACTCTACCGTGAAGTAAATAAGCAGGCGTGTCGGATTCGCGGTAGTAAGTATCTCGGATAGCAATCTGAATTCAAATTGGCTTTTAATTCATTCTTAAGGGGTTACAGATGAAAAAAGTAATTAAATCACTGCTAGTAGTATCCGCCCTGACATTCATAGCGCCAGTAGCTCACGCGGGGGATTATGCGACAGATGCAGCCGATAAGCTTGCACACGGAGTTGCAAACATCGCCACAGGATGGGTTGAGGTTCCTAAGAATATTATGATTATCGGGCAAAAAGATGGAGTTGTAGCTGGTGCGACTGTTGGCGTATTTACTGGCTTGGTGCAGACGGTAGGCCGTACAGCGTACGGAATAATGGATACAGCGACCTTCCTAATTCCAACCGCCACTTCAGTTAAGCCGGGCTACATCTGGGATGACATCAATAAAGAGACAAGCTACGGTAAATAATTAAAAAGTTGCAAGCGTAACAAAAGAGCGGGCCCCGTATATCCTATGGGGCCCGCCTAACTTTGAAAGAGCCCCGCCCACTCGCCAGCAGTGGAGCAGCAAACCGGAATCGAAGTGACTCTTGTCGCAGAAACCAACCTCTTTGCATCACACCAAGTAAAGGCATACTCAAGAATAGAAATAGTTTGATTGAGCATGAGAGCATCAGCCGTGCGTTTATATCATCGTCAATTTGAAATGAGGTTTGTGAGCATCATGCCGAGATGGTTCATTATTGGAATATCAGCATGCATGATCATAATGATCGTTGCTGTTATCGGTGTCGGCGAAGTGATGACAGGACCAGCGTCAACTGCGGTCGAGTCGCTCTCTTCAGATTTCCCAGTCGAGTCGATTCAGATTCCACTTAATAATGGTTCTCGAGTCAATGGCTGGCTAGCGAAGGGGGTCCACGGTAGCGGTGTTGTCCTACTAGTTCATTCAATACGAAGCAATCGAGTAGAGATGCTGAGTTGGGGCCGGTTTCTAAACAAGCAAGGTTATGGTGTGCTTTTAATCGATCT
>CAITQC010000136.1 GCA_903894425.1 uncultured Actinomycetes bacterium | reverse complement strand
TCAGTGAAATTGTTGGCGGCGCAGACGCGTTGGCCTCAGCTAGTGCAGGGAGTGAATGATGTCGGCATCAACAGGTAAAGGTCGCGTAGCTCGCGTTATTGGACCGGTCGTGGATATTGAATTTCCCGCCGATTCGATGCCAGCGATCTTCAACGCGCTACACGTAGAGGTAACCATGTCAGGTACAACTCGTACCTTGACAATGGAAGTTGCTCAGCACATTGGTGACAACCTCGTGCGCGCGATCTCTATGCAACCAACAGATGGAATGATCCGTGGCACTGAAGTAACCGATACAGGCTCAGCAATTTCAGTACCTGTAGGCGATGTAACTAAGGGCCACGTTTTCAACACACTTGGTGAGTCAATGGATGTTCCAACCTCTTCACTTGACATCAAAGAGCGTTGGCCAATTCACCGCAATGCACCAGCATTTGATCAGTTGGAATCAAAGACTGAGATGTTTGAAACTGGAATTAAAGTTATCGATCTTCTAACACCGTATGTAAAGGGTGGAAAGATCGGTTTATTTGGTGGTGCAGGTGTAGGAAAGACAGTTTTGATTCAGGAAATGATTTATCGAGTAGCTGAAAACTTCGGTGGTGTATCTGTATTCGCCGGTGTTGGTGAGCGTACTCGTGAAGGTAACGACTTGTTCCTAGAAATGACCGAGACCGGTGTTATTAATAAGACCGCTTTAGTGTTCGGCCAAATGGATGAACCACCTGGAACGCGTTTGCGCGTTGCGCTATCAGCGTTAACAATGGCTGAGTATTTCCGCGATGTTCAAAAGCAGGACGTATTGCTCTTCATCGACAATATCTTCCGCTTTACTCAGGCAGGTTCTGAAGTATCAACGCTTCTTGGCCGTATGCCATCAGCAGTGGGTTACCAGCCAACTTTGGCCGATGAAATGGGCCAGTTGCAGGAGCGCATTACTTCAACGCGTGGTCACTCAATTACATCTATGCAGGCAATTTATGTTCCTGCCGATGACATTACCGACCCAGCTCCACACACAACTTTCGCGCACTTAGATGCAACAACTGTGTTGTCTCGTCCGATTTCAGAGCTTGGTATCTACCCAGCTGTGGATCCGCTCGACTCAACATCACGCATCTTGGATCCACGCTATATCGGCGAGCACCACTTCCGTGTTGCTAACCGCATTAAGCAGATCTTGCAGCGCTACAAGGATCTACAGGACATCATCGCGATTCTTGGTATCGATGAACTCTCTGAAGAAGATCGCATCTTGGTTGGCCGCGCACGTCGCATCCAGCGCTTCTTGTCACAAAATACTTTCGTGGCAAAGGTATTTACAGGTATTGAAGGTTCATTCGTTCCACTAGTCGACACAATCGCAGCCTTCGAAGCACTTGCAGATGGAAAGTACGATCATATTCCAGAACAGGCGTTCTTCATGTGCGGTGGCCTTGATGACGTAGAGCGTCGCGCCGCCGAACTCGCAGCAAGTGTTGGAAAGTAATTACACAATGACACTTAAAGTCGAACTCGTATCTCCATCAGAGCGTGTCTGGTCTGGCGAAGCATCTTTTGTTTCTGCTCGAACAACCGAAGGTGATCTCGGTATTTTGACAGATCACGCACCGCTCTTTGGAGTACTTGTCGATGGCGCAGTTAGCATTAAAGGAAGCGATGGAACCACCACAGCGTTCAATGTAAGTGGTGGTTTCTTATCTGTCTCTAATAACCGTGTTTCAATTCTTACCGAAACGGTCAATTAGTAAACTATTCGCGAGTAACTTTGGCGCCCAAGCTCTGTAACTGCTCGGCAAAATTTGGGTAACCACGATCGACGTGGAACGCCTCATCGATAGTTGTTTCACCCTCACTGACTAAAGCAGCCAGAATTAGCCCTGCCCCAGCGCGAATATCATGGGCTTCAACTGGAGCTCCAGATAGTTCCAGAACGCCTTCAATCGATGCATGGTGGCCATCTACGGAAATCTGTGCACCCAGTCGACTTAGCTCATTAACAAACATAAATCGTGACTCAAAAACATTTTCAGTAACTAATGAATGACCATCGGCAATTGCATTGAGGGCAATTACCATCGGAAGTAAATCAGTAGGAAAGCCAGGGTAGGGAAGAGTCGCAACATCAATTGCTTGTGGCCGTTGATCCATGCGGACTCGAATTCCATCGGCAGTAGTTGTAACAATTGCGCCAGCTGATGCAAGTTTTTCAAGTGGAAGTTCTAAATGTTCGGCGCGCGCCCCATGAATTGTTATATCTCCACGAGTCATTGCAGCTGCAAATGCCCATGTCCCGGTGATGATGCGATCTGGAATAGTGGCATGAACGGTTGGCCGCAATATTGCAACGCCAGTTATGGTGATTGTTGGAGTACCCAAACCTTTAATGTCAGCACCCATTGAAATAAGAAACTCGCCTAAATCAACTAAATCAGGTTCGCGCGCTGCGTTATCAATAGTTGTAACACCTTTAGCTAAAACTGCGGCGGTCATTATATTTTCAGTAGCGCCAACACTTGGAAAATCAAGATCAACGAATGCGCCAGATAATCCATTGGGCGCTTTGGCTACAACGTAACCATGTTCGATATGAGCAGTAGCACCGAGCGCCTCAAGGCCTTTGATATGAAAATCTAAGCCGCGCGATCCAATCGCATCGCCTCCCGGAAGTGCGACTTCTGCTTCACCAACACGTGCAACAAGCGGTCCAAGGACGTTAATAGATGCGCGCATTTTGCGAACTAAATCATAATCTGCACGATGCCCTGGAATTTGTGGAACATCGATGCTTACTTGTGAATCACTACGAACAACGGTGCAACCAAGACGAGTTAAGAGATCGGCCATGATGTCGACATCTGCGATATCAGGAACATTGGTGATAGTGGTTTTTCCGGCAGCTAAAAGCGATGCCGCCATGAGTTTGAGGACCGAGTTCTTGGCTCCGGTAATCGTGACTTCTCCGCGCAGTTGGGATCCGCCAATAACGCGGAAGCGGTCGTGAGATGCCATAGGGGCAGTCTACTTATAGGCTAGGGGCATGGTTAATTTAACGCGCATTTACACTAAGACAGGCGATGATGGCACTACCTCTTTGGGAGATATGAGCCGGACCTCTAAAAATGATCCCCGCCTTGAAGCCTATGCAACTGTTGATGAATCGAACTCATCTATCGGAGTGGTTTTGTCTACCGATGAGCTAACAGAAGATGTGCGTGCGCTACTTGTTCGAATTCAAAATGATCTATTTGATGTCGGTGCAGACTTATGTACACCGGTTGTTGATTCACCGGCATTTGAACCACTTCGCGTGCTGGAGTCTCAGGTTACATATTTAGAAGAACAGATAGATAAGTACAACGCCGATCTTGAATCGTTGCGATCCTTCGTTCTTCCTTCCGGTACTCCGGCGGCAGCTCATCTTCACGTTGCCCGCACCGTTGTACGTCGAGCCGAGCGTCGTACATGGGCTGCTATCCATGCATTTGGTGGGGGAGTTAATCCGCTAACGGCAAAGTATTTAAATCGCTGTTCTGATCTACTCTTTGTTTTGGCACGTGTTGCTAACAAAGAAATTGGAGATCAACTATGGGTTCCGGGAGCTAACCGTTAGTTTGTAAAAGTTTTATATGAGCTACTTGGAATTTTTTCTGAGGCAGCCTCGTGATGGCAGTAAGCGGCAACATTAGTTACCGCATGTTTGAGCTCAAGTGGTTCTTGGCTAATGAGCAATATTGTCGTTACCTGCTTAGGTGCAGTTGCACCTGCGAGAGTGCGTAAAGTTCCAAATATTTTGGATGTTTTATCTGTAGTTGAAGTTTCACCCACTAATTTTCCTGTTATCTCCCACCATGTGCAGCCATTGAGTGATGCAACTTGTACCGCTCCGCAAGAGTATTTTTCACAAATTGCGACACCTTCAACCTTTTGACCAAGTTGACGGGTTAATACCTTGCTATTTGAAACAGTGCCGATTAACTCTTTAGCAGTTGGAATCTTGGCAAATACTTCGCCATTGGCTTTAAAACCAGCAGGTGGCCACTTTGGCTTAGGAGATGGAGCTACTGTTTTCTTTGCATGCGGAATATGGGCAGTTGCGGCATAGGCGGTAGGTGCCATTAATGCGATAAATAATCCTAAAGCAAGGGCGCGCTTAATCACGATCCCACTTAAATTTACGCACAGCGAAAAGGACGCCAAGCACTAGCCAGAGCGACAAGATCAAAAATGTTTTTCCATTTTCCCAAGACTTAGCAACTTCTTGCGCTGCAAAAGAGTCAGGCAAGAATACCGAGCGCATTCCTTGGGTGAGCCATTTGAGCGGAAATAGCGCTGCTAGCTGTTGCATCCATGTTGGAAGCTGCGTGAAAACAAAGAAGACGCCGCTAAAGAACTGCAAAATAATAACAATAGGCGAAACGACGGCTGAAGCCCCACGACCACTCTTTGGCACAATTGAAAACGCTATTCCTAGCGCCGTTGAGCATGCGCTTCCGAGTAGAACTAGCCATGTAAAGGTTATCCATTTGCTTGCCTCTGTTGGCATTTCTACGCCAAAGAAGAGAAGTCCAAAACCAAAGAGGAGGGCTATTTGAATAACCATGCTCACGCAAATCAGAATTGCCTTGCCAATGAAATAGCTTGATGCTGGCATAGGTGTTCCGCGGAGTCGCTTTAATCCACCAACATCGCGCTCCATTGGAATTGTGATTGCTAATGCCTGAAATCCAGTGTTAACAAGACCAGAGGCGATCATTCCCGCTACGAAGTACTGAGAAAAAGTTACACCTGGAGCGATCGTGTCTTTAAAGACAGAGCCAAAGATTGCCAACAAAATTACGGGGAATAGAAGTGTAAAAACAACTGATTCTCGCTGGCGTGCAAATTGCTTGATCTCTAATCCACCGCGTCGAATACCTAGATTGAGCGCACTTGGAATCTTATTCATGTGTGCCCCCAATCATTGTTAAGTAAACATCTTCCAATGAAGGGCGCGTGACTGTTAACTCCGGAATTTCACCATTGAACTGTGAAGTCAATCGCGTAACAACAGATGTTGGATTATCCGTTGCCTCAGTTTTTACTTGGCTCCCATCTCGCCAAGAAACAATTGCTTGAGATGTAGCGCGTCCACCGAGTTCAGCCGGAGTTGAAACTTCAATAATTAATCCATTATTAATAACGGCCACCCGATCGGCCAACGCCTCTGCCTCATCAAGATAATGTGTAGTAAGCAAGATTGTCGTGCCATCGCCACGAAGTTGTTGGATGAGTGCCCAAAATGCTCGGCGGGCCTCTGGGTCAAAGCCTGTGGTTGGTTCATCTAGAAAGAGAAGTTCGGGGCTACCAATTATTCCAAGAGCTACATCTAATCTGCGGCGTTGGCCTCCAGAGAGATTACGTATGAGTGCTCCTGATTTTTCTTCCAGGCCAACGGCTGCGATGACTTCATCAACATTTCGCGGGTTTGAGTAATATCCGCTGAAATGATCAACAGTTTCAATAACAGTTAAGTCACCAGCATCGGCTGCAGATTGCAAAACGATTCCTATGCGATTGCGCCATTCACGAGCGCCATGACCCTTTCTCATTGGATCGAAGCCAAGAATTGAAACTTCACCGGCGTCACGGCTTCTAAAACCTTCAAGGATTTCAACTGTCGTGGTCTTACCTGCACCATTGGGGCCAAGTAGGGCGAAGATTTCTCCTTGGGGGATTGATAAATCCACTCCACGAACTGCATGCACCTGGCCATAGCTCTTTTTGAGTCCTGATACCTCAATGATGCTCATGTTCAGATACTACTACTGCACCTGCTGTGAGAAAATATCACCATGAGCCCGCGCAGGAACTATCCCAAGAACAAGCGGCCGAAATCTGATGATCGAGATATTTCTACCTCAAATCAAACAATTGAAGAACACCACGAGGGAATGTACATAGTTCGTAAATTAACTGGCTCTAGTTCTAACAAACCTTATCGTTGCCCAGGGTGCGATCAGATGATCCCCATGGCAACGCCGCATACTGTTGCATGGATTGAAGATGATGAAGATAGCCGACGTCATTGGCATAACGCGTGTTGGTCAAAGAAAGATAAGCGTCGACCTAATACCGAGCGCACAAGAAATGCGCCACGCTATTAGCCCAAGCGTCCTTTTAACCAACGCGTCAAAGTTACAACGAGTTTTTCTTCACTAGCTTTGCGTTTAAAGCTTAAGAAATTCATAGGCAAATTAAAGCGAGTACGAACAACCGTACGTGGATAGGTATATTCCAATAACCCTTCAGGACCATGCACGCGGCCGTATCCACTTTGCTTTACGCCGCCAAAGGGCACCGAAGCAATGGCTGCAAATGAAAATGTTGAATTAATTGCAACCATTCCGCATTCAAGTTCTGCAGCGATACGTTTGCCTTGGCGCTTTGACCAGACGTTTGCACCTAACCCATATCCGGATGCATTTGAAAGTTCGATAGCCTCATGCATATTTCTAACGCTGTTAATAATAATTGTCGGCCCGAAAGTCTCTTCCTGCATCGCCGCTGATCCTTCTGGAACATCAAGCAAGATAACTGGTTGGACAAATGGTGGCTTTACAGATTCTGGTCCTCCGTAGGCACAAGTTCCACCATCTTTAATCGCTGCTTTGATATGTGATTGAATTACTTTGAGTTGGGAAGGCATTGTTGCCGGCCCATAATTTCCATCTCCAGGTGCACCGGCGTGAATAGTTTTAGCAAGTTCGACGGCAAGTGCTACAAATTTATCTGCAACTTTTTCATCGACATAAACACGTTCGGCGCCGATACATGATTGGCCGGCGTTAGCCATTGCAGACCACATGGTTGCATCAACGGCGCGTTCAAGATTGGCATCGGAGGCAACGATTACAGGGTCTTTTCCACCACACTCAAGCACCACTGGTGTCATATTTGCCGCGCATTGGGCAGCAACTAACTTAGCGGTGCGAGTTGAACCAGTAAATGACAGCTTATCGATTCCACTTGCACATAAAGCTCCACCAGTTTCGCCTAAACCAGTAATCGTTGTGAAGATATCGGCAAACGGTGCAACTTCATTAAATACTTCCGCCAACCACATTCCAACACCGGGGGTGTATTCACTAGGTTTAAATACAACGGTATTTCCAGCTGCAAGTGCGTAAGAAATTGAACCAACCGGAGTAAAAATAGGATAGTTCCATGGACCAATTACACCAACCACTCCAAGAGGTGATCGCTGTACCGTGGCAGACATATTGGCCATTAATAAACCAGGTGCACGATATGAAGTACGCATAATCTCTTCAGCATGACGGGCAGCCCAACCGATATGTCCAACAGCGATGCTTACTTCTAACTTTGCATCCCCGATTGGCTTTCCAGTTTCCTCAGAAACCAAGGCAGCGATCTGATCTACACGATTAATAATCAGTGATGACCAGGCCAGCAGAACCTTTTTACGGCCAGTAAATCCAAGCTTTTGCCACTGTGCTGATGCGTTTCGCGCATGAAGAACAGTTGTAGTAACTTCTTTTGTGGTCATTATCGGATATGTACCAGCAACTTCACCGGTTGCTGGATTATAAGAATCAAATGATGGAGTGCGCTTAGTGGCCATGGTGCAAAGCGTAGTGGGGTAAAGATAAGATTTGAAGTATGACCGAGATAATCAGACCCAGTACTGTTTTACCGGCGCTACGAACTCCTTTTCATGTCATAACTAGTGATGGAATTGATTTAATCGGTGAAGTTTCATCCCCACTCGGCCAATCCAAAGGCGCCATTTTAACTTTGCACCCGCTACCTATTGCTGGCGGAATGATGGATAGCCATGTTTATAAGAAGGCAGCAAATCGCTTACCTGCGATGGCAGGTATAACTGTCGTACGTTTTAATACCCGTGGAACCACCAGTGAGGCAGGTTCTAGCACTGGTGAATTTGATAATGGCGGCGCTGAGGGAATAGATGTTCAAGCGATGATTGATTATTGCTTCGATATTTTAAAGTTAGAAAATCTCTGGATAGTTGGTTGGTCTTTTGGTACCGATTTAGCTTTACGTCATGCAAGGGATCCAAGGCATAAGGGTTTAATTCTTCTTAGTCCGCCGCTTCGTACAACTACTGATGTCGAGTTAACCTATTGGAACTCTGATCCGCGACCAATTACTGCCTTGGTTCCAGAGCATGATGACTACTTAAAGCCCGATGAAGCATTGCGGCGTTTTGCCATAGTTCCAAAATTAAAGATAATTCCAGTCGATGATGCAAAACACTTATGGCTGGGAGAGCCGGCAGTTCACCGCGTGTTATCAGAAATCAACACCATCGTTACTGGCGATACTGCAGCTTTACCTCTTGAGTTTTAAGAGTTATTAGCTCGCGGAATCACAACTTCATCGAGAATCAAAATTATTGCAGCAGCAACTGGCACTGCAAGCAGACCACCCACAAGGCCTAAGAGTGATGAACCAATGAGGGCAGCGATAATTGTTACCGCACCTGGAACCGACATTGTCTTTTTCATTATGCGTGGTGTCACAACATAGTTTTCAATCTGCACATAAACAACGTAAGCAATGAATGCGATAAAGCCCAGTAACACCGATTGCGTAAGCGCGATGATGGTAACTATTGAACATCCAATGAAATGACCGATTAACGGTATCAATCCGCACACTAAGACAATCATGGCAATTGCAATCGGTGATGGTAGGCCCAAGATGAGTGCAAGAAAGAAGACAAAAACAGAGGCCATCGCCGCAATAATAATTTGGCTGCCCACAAATGAACCAACACGGCCAATGATGGCATGAGTTAATCGCCCTACTCTTTCGCGGCGACTAGATGGCACTAACGAAAGTCCAAGATCAATTGCCTGAGGTAAAGAGGTGATGAAGTAAAGAGTTAAAACCAAAATTGTAAGAAATGTGAAGAAGCCCGACAAGACTGATTTGCCTACACCGATCACTCCACCAAAAGTAGAAATAAGTAAGGTGCCATCTGAGGTTACAGATTTTAACTTGTTTTGCAAAGTATCAATAATTCCGTATTGGTCATTAAGTTTATTGATTGTTGCGTTGTTAGTAAGATCAGTTAGTAAACCAGGGGCCTTATTAATGAGCTGTGTTCCTTGAGAAATAACAGGCGGCACGACAACTAGCGCAAAGAAAATTACAAATATTATTACTCCAACAAATATCATTGTGACGGCCGTTGCGCGTGACATATTTCTGCGGCGAAGTGCTTCAACCGCTGGATTTAATCCAGTGGCTAAGAAAAGTGCAATTAGTATGAGTACAAATATCTGCGAAACACTTGCAAGTGCGCGCATTAAAACGATTGCAGCTAATGCGCCAAGGGTTGCAATAAAACCAAAATAGAAGGGATGAGACCTGTTAATTGGAGCCCCTGCGATTCCATAATCCGCTGAAATGATTGCCGCTTTCGGTGCTCGTTTAGTGGCCTTCTTAATGCGCTCTGTAATTGCCATGCCCTTATTGTAAAGATAGTTATCTCACTTATATGAGACGTGGTGTTCATCTTCCTGTCACAATTTTAGGCAACAATACGTCCATGGCCCTTCGAATAACAGGATTAGGCGAGGAAATCGCCGCTGTTACTGGTCTGCCATGGAATCAATCACTGGAAGAGTGGCCAGAGGATCCAGCACTAGCTGAAAAACGCGGCATTTCGCGCCATATTGTTCGTTTGGTTCGCGCCACTTCAGATGAGGATGCACCGGTATACGCCGTTAAAGAAACGGTTTCAGAGTTTGCTAATCGGGAATACAAAATTCTACGTGAACTAACTTCACTCAAAGCCCCTTGTGTCGAACAGATTGCCGTGGTTGAAGGTCGTACCGATAAAGCGGGCGAAGAGCTTCCATGTGCCATCGTTACCCGTTTCCTACCTTATTCACTCCCGTATCGAGTTTTACTGTCAGGGTCGGTAACAGCCCATGATGTAAATACCATGGCAAATGCTTTGGCACTTTTGTTAGTTAGGGTTCACCTCTTAGGGTTTTGGTGGGGCGATTGCTCTCTTTCTAACACTCTTTTTCGCCGCGATGCCGAAGGCTTTGCAGCCTATCTAGTTGATGCAGAAACCGGTGAGTTTCAGAAAACATTGAGTGATGGACAGCGAGAACATGATTTAGAGATAGCAATGTTTAATGTGGCTGCCGAACTTGAAGATTTAAGACTTTCCGGGGTTCTTTATCCTGGAATGGATCCAGTGCGTGCGGCAGAAGCGGTAATACGTAGATATCGCCGAATATGGGCAGCGTTGAAAGAACGGCAGTTATTAGATCCAAAAGATCGCCATGCAGTAGAACGGGCGATGCGACAACTTCATGATTTAGGTTTTGCTGTTGAAGAAGTATCAATCACTATCGATGGTGATTCTCAGATGCTTTCCTTTCAACCACGACTTGTCGCAGCTGGCTATCACACCCAACGTTTGCGCGAATTGATGGGAATCGAAACTGAAGAGTTACAGGCAAAGCGATTGCTTGCATCTTTTGATCGCTATCACGCGCGAAATGAACATGCAGGCCTCTCACTTACTGAGACTGCAAAGCGATGGTTTCTCGAAGTTTTTGAACCAATAACTGATCGAGTACCTGAATCGATGCGTGGCCGGGTTGAACGGGCACAAATGTTCCATGAAATCCTTGAAAATCGCTGGTATTTGAGTGAGCAAAAGGGCAGCGATGTTGGCCTGGAGTTCGCTGCAGATAACTATGTGCAAGAAATTCTTCCGTATCGGCGCGATTCTGGCGTTGATATCAGCGCCCAGTAGGATGGTTCTGTGAGCAACCCTCCTAATTTTGCACAAGCAGTTGATTTAAGCTCTTTAGGAAAACCTAAAAGCGCTCCTACTGGACCAACTCCAGGTATCGAAGTAACTGCGGCAAATTTAACAAGTGAACTATTGCCTCTTTCAAAAACTAAGCCGGTAATTCTCTTCTGTTGGTCACCACATAGCTCTGAATCAGTTGAGATGTTGACAGTTATGGAATCCTTAGAAAAAAACTATCAAGGTACTTGGGCCTTGGCAAGTGTAGATATCGATGCACAACCTCAAGTTGCCCAGGCTCTACAAACTCAGAAAATTCCATATGCAGTTGCTTTAATTAATGAACAGATTGTGCCTTTATTTGAACAAGCTTATCCAGAGGCACAAGTTCGTTTAGTATTGGATAAAGTCTTAACCCTTGCCGCCGAACAAGGTGTTGGTGAAGCACCCCTTGAAGTTATTGAACCTGAAGAAGAAGCAGCCGTTACTGCCCTTGAGGCCGGGGATTTTGCTACGGCCGAAGCAGAGTACAAGAAACTCCTTGCCCGAAAACCTGCAGATAGTTTTGCAAAGTTAGGCTTAGCCCAGACACAACTTCTCATCCGTACTGATGGTTTTCTCCTTGATGCAGTAATTAAAGCAGCAACAGATAGTCCATCAGATTTAGAGCTGCAACTAAGAGCGGCAGACATGGAGATTGTTAACGGGGGAGTAGAGGCTGCATTTTCACGATTACTACATGTAGTCAAAGAAACTTCAGGAGATGAGCGAAATAAAGCTAAAGCGCATCTACTTTCTCTCTTTTCCTTAGTAGATCCAGCCGATCCTCGTTTAACTGCAGCCCGTAGCGCTTTGGCGAACGCACTATTTTAGAATGAGTGCACTTACTGCCAAAAAGGAGCTCTTAAACCTTCGCGTGCTTTTCTTCTTATTCGGCCTAGGAATTATGTCCTGGGTGCCGCGTTATCCAGAAGTCAAAGCCGCGCTCAAACTAGATAACGGTGCTTTTGGTTCCCTTATAAGCACTGGTGCGATTGGTTCTTTAGTTTCATTACTAACTGTTGGACATATTGTTCATAAAATCGGTGTAAAGAGGGTTTTACAAGTTGCTTCCTTCTTATTAATGGCAACGCTGACGATACTTTCCCATACCAATTCAGTTCCGCTATTTTTTGTGGCCAACATATTATTCCTCGGCGCTATCTCTGCTTTTCACATTTCAATCAATGCCCAAGGTTTTAATTACCAAGATCGAACTGGCAAATTTGTTATCACACAACTTAGTGGCTTATGGAGTGCTGGTGCACTTGCAACAGCTTTTATCGCAGGATTTCTTGTTGATCATGTTTCGTTAGGCACCCATGTAACCATCCTGATGGTCGCCATTTTCATTATCAATTTCCTTATTATCAAAATACTTTCACCTGAACTGATTAAGGCGAACACAGACATAAATATCGAATATAGATTGCGAGATTCAGTTAAAGAATTCTCAATAGATCGAATGGTTTCATTTGGCTTGATTTGTGCCATATTTCTAGAGTTTGCAATTAGCGATTGGGCTACTATTTATACCAAGGAAGAGATCGGTATACTTGGAGGTTTAAACACACTTCCATACATTCTCTTTACTTTAATGATGATCTTTGGCCGATTTACTGTCCACTATTTACTTCCTAAGTTCACCCTTGAACGCCTAGCGGTTTTTGCCTCACTTCTAGCTGGAGCATCATTTCTGATCAGCGTCTTTCTTGCTCGAACTATCTTTGATTCTAACCAAGACCTTGCTTTTATTATTATCTGTATCGGATTCACCTTGGCAGGTTTGGGAAGTTCATTTCTTGGGCCGAGTTTTATGACCGCGGCTAATGCCCGCTCTAAGCACCCAGCCAGCGTGGTTATTGGCCAAATTGGGGTATCGAATATCGTGCTTGCCTTTGTATTAAAGTGGATTTTGGCGTGGACGGCTCAACTAACTTCACTAACTATTGGATTAGTAATTCCAGGAATTTTGCTACTGACTGTTCCCTTTTTCGCCAAAACGCTTAAGAACGTTTAAACCAAATTGTTGCCAGAGGTGGGATATGAACCTCTGCAACTAAATGAGCTCCATCATTAATTGAAATCGGTTCATTTGAAACACCGCTTCCACCGTAGGCTAAATCATCGGTATTGAGAACTTCGGTCCATGTTCCTGTTGTAGGAAATGGCAGTTGGTAACGCTCATGTGGCATAGGTGAAAAATTAGTTACCGATACAAAAGGAGTTCCATGATCATCCCAACGGGCAAAGGCCACAACGTTTGCCGCGCCATCATTGCCAACTAACCAAGTAAACCCTTCGGGCGAAGTATCTTTTTCCCACAAAGCTGGGACGGCTTTGTACATTGCATTAATTTCAGAGACACATTTTTGAACACCTTGGTGCTCACCATATTCAGTTAAATACCATTGCAGGCCAGAGCTCTCACTCCACTCGTCATTTTGAGCAAACTCACTTCCCATAAACAAAAGCTTTTTGCCTGGGTGAGCCCACATGAATCCATACAAAGCGCGCAACGTTGCCGTCTTTTGCCAACGATCGCCCGGAAATTTATTAACTAATTGGCCTTTGCCATGCACAACTTCATCATGTGAAAGCGGAAGCATAAAGTTCTCGCTCCAGGCATAAAGGATTGAGAAAGTTACTTCATTATGGTGATATACGCGATGAATTGGGTCATGTTGTAAATATTGCAAAGTGTCATGCATCCAGCCCATATTCCATTTAAAACCAAATCCCAGACCACCCGATGAAGTTTCGCGAGTTACCCCAGACCACGCTGTTGACTCTTCGGCGATCATCATGATGCCGGGGTGGGTTTTGTAGGCTGTCGATGTTGCTTCCTGCAGCAGCTGCACAGCCTCTAAATTTTCGCGGCCACCATTTTTATTAGGCAACCATTCACCCTCTTTGCGTGAATAATCAAGGTAGAGCATGGAGGCAACTGCATCTACACGCAATCCATCGATGTGATATTCGGTGAGCCAATACAGCGCGCTAGCAACTAAGAAGTTACGGACTTCATTACGTCCAAAGTTAAAAATGAGCGTGCCCCAGTCAGGGTGTTCACCCAAACGCGGATCAGAGTGCTCGTAAAGTGCGGTGCCATCAAATTTAGCTAGGGCCCATTCATCTTTTGGAAAATGCGCAGGCACCCAATCTAAGATCACTCCGATTCCTGCGTCATGCAGTGAATCAACTAAGAATTTGAAATCATCGGGTGAACCAAAGCGCGAGGTTGGCGCAAAGAAAGAAGTAACTTGGTAGCCCCATGACGGTCCATAAGGATGTTCAGTTACTGGTAAAAACTCAACGTGTGTGAATCCCTGTGTGTGAACGTAATCAACTAATTCGATAGCTAGTTCGCGATAACTCAAGCCCAATTTCCATGATCCTAAATGGACTTCGTACACAGAAATTGGGGCGCGCCATGATTGAAACTTTGCGCGAGCATCGATCCAATCTGTATCTGCCCAGGCATATGTGGACTCCTCAACGACTGATGCAGTCAAAGGAGGAATTTCAGTCATTCTGGCCATGGGATCGGCATGATCAACCCATCGACCATCGATTCCACAAACAGCAAACTTGTATTTTGCCCCTGCAGTTAAATCAGGAATAAAGATCTCCCAGATTCCAGAAGAGCCAATTCGTATCATTTGGTGAGTGTTCTTATCCCAGTAATTATGATCACCAATCAGTGAAACGGCGTGAGCATTGGGTGCCCACACTGAAAAAGCAACGCCTATGACTTCTTTTAGATCATCACGACGAACATGTGCACCAAGAGCTCTCCATAACTGTTCGTGACGACCTTCTGCAATCAGATAAAGGTCGAGTTCGCCTAGAGTGGAGTTTGGATTAAGAAAAGTCGCAGCAGAAATTTCTTGCTGAGAGCCCTTTTTAGTAAAGCGAGAAAAGATTCCCATCACTTACAGCTTTACTTGGCAGATATGGGCAACTTTGCCAACCGGTCGCGTGGGATCGAGGTGAACATATTGATGCTCAGACCAATCAAAACTCTTGCCATCGAGCAAATCTTTAACGGTAAATGAGCTATCGGTAAGACCAAGTGCGTTCATATCCCAGTGCACAACAGTGCCTTGAGCAAAAGATGGATCGAGATTTACTACAACCAAAATTAGGTTCTTTCCATCGCGCTTTGAGTAAGCGATAATTGCATCAGATTCAGTGTTATGGAAGACCAGATTACGCAGACGCTGTAGCGCAGGGTTAGCTTTACGGATCGCATTGAGTTGAGTGATAAATGGAGCAAGCGTTAAACCCTTCTTGTTAGCCCCATCCCAATCTCGAATCTTTATTTCATATTTTTCTGAGTCCAGATACTCTTCGCCACCTTCTTTAAATGGGCGGTGTTCATAAATTTCATATCCTGCATACATTCCCCATGAGGGAGTCAGCGTTGAAGCCAATACTGCGCGAAGTGCAAACATCGCAGGATTTCCACTTTGAAGATGGAATGGATTGATATCAGGGGTATTTACCCAAAAGTTAGGTCGGAAAAAGGCACTCGTTTGTTGAGCAACTTCTCGGCCGTATTCAGTGAGCTCCCATTTGTTGGTGCGCCAAGTGAAGTATGTATATGACTGATGGAATCCAGCTTTTCCAAGTGCGTGCATCATGGCAGGAGCGGTAAATGCTTCTGCCAAGAAGATTACTTCTGGGCTCTCTTTACGCACAATACTAAGTAAGTCTTGCCAGAAATAAACGGGCTTTGTGTGTGGATTATCAACGCGAAAGATTTTTACACCCTTTGAAACCCATAAACGAATTATTCGAAGAACTTCGTCACGAATGCCGTCGTAGTCATCATCAAAGTTAATGGGATAAATATCCTGATATTTCTTTGGTGGATTTTCTGCGTAAGCGATAGTTCCATCGGCACGTTTGTTAAACCATTGAGGATTACTTTTGACCCAAGGGTGATCAGGAGAAGTTTGCAAGGCAAGATCCAATGCGATTTCAAGGCCGCATTTTTTGGCAGCAGCGACAAAATTCTCAAAATCCTTCATAGTTCCAAGCTCAGGATTAATTGCATCATGACCACCATCAGAGTTACCGATGGCCCATGGAACCCCTGGATCTTTTGGGCCAGGAGTTAAAGAGTTATTTGGACCTTTACGGTGTGCGATACCGATGGGGTGAATTGGGGGCAGATACAAAACATCAAAACCCATTGCAGCAACGGCAGCTAAACGCTTAGTTGCAGTGACAAAGGTTCCAGAAGTGATATCGCCATTGGCTTGTTTAATAGCGCCCTCGCTGCGCGGAAAGAATTCATACCAAGAGCCAATTAGCGCGCGGTCGCGGTCGGCGCGAACCGGATATTTTTCAGTAGAGCCATAAACCGTGCGATATTGAGAAGTGCTGTCAGCTTCGATTGTAAAAAAGAAATCACCTTCAGATGGAACAGTAATTGGACCTTCATAGCGATTTGTTCCGGGCCAAACTTCTTTCATATCGCCACGTGAAACAACTTTTCCTCTTAGATCATGCAAGACAACTTGGGCACCTAGTGTTTCGTGACCCTCAATTACTGCCGTTGCACTTACTTGAATTGTCTCGCAAGGAATTGCTTTAACAGGTAGAAATTCTCCCCCGAAGTAAACCGCGGGGGAGACATCGCTAATTGAAATCCGTGAGATCAACCTGAGCCTTCGGTATTGCCAGCATCTGCAGCTGAGACATCATGGATACGATACTTTTCCATCGCCTTTATGACAATGCTTTCCTTGATATCTCCTTGAGCGCAAAGTTGCTGCAACACGGCAACTGCGATTGATTCAGCATCTACCTTGAAATGTCGGCGTAATGCCCCGCGGGTATCAGATAATCCAAAGCCATCAGTTCCTAGTGAGTAGAAAGGCACTTCAATCCACGGTGCGATCTGATCCTGAACTGCTCGCATGTAATCGCTGACAGCGATTATTGGACCACCATGGCCATCTAATTTCTTAGAAATATATGCGCGGCGTTTATCTGTTGGATTGAGCAGGTTGTGACGATCAGTTGAAAGACCATCACGACGCAGTTCATTCCAAGAAGTAACCGACCAGACCGAGGCATTAACGTCCCAGTCATCTGCAAGAAGTTGCTGTGCCTTAAGTGCCCAGTTCACTCCAACACCAGATGCCAAGATTTGTGCAGATTTTTTGCGAGAATTAGCAGCAGGTGAATAAAGATAAATTCCCTTGAGTAAACCTTCGACATCTAAATTCTCTGGCTCGGCTGGATGCATGTATGGCTCGTTGTAAACCGTGAGGTAGTAGTAGATATTTTCGCTGTTTTCACCGTACATACGACGCAAACCATCTTTAACGATATGTCCTAGTTCAAATGCAAAAGCAGGATCATATGCAACGACCGCAGGGTTGGTAGAAACAAGAAGCGGTGAATGGCCATCTTCATGTTGTAGACCTTCACCATTAAGTGTTGTGCGACCAGCAGTAGCGCCGACAACGAAACCGCGGACTAGCTGGTCGGCCGCTGCCCAGAAAGCATCTCCTGTGCGTTGGAAACCAAACATTGAGTAGAAGATATACATCGGAATCATTGGTTCATCGTGTGTGGAATACGAAGATCCAACTGCAGTGAATGAGGCAACTGAACCAGCTTCATTAATACCTTCATGCAAAATAACACCTGAAGTAGATTCCTTATATGACAACATTAATTCACGATCTACCGCTGCATACTGTTGACCATTAGGTGAATAAATCTTGAGTGTCGGGAACAAAGAGTCCATTCCAAATGTACGAGCTTCATCAGGGATTATTGGAACAATTCGCGAACCTAAACCTGGATCCTTTACTAAATCCTTAAGCATTCGAACAAAGGCCATTGTTGTTGCGATTTCCTGTTGACCCGATCCACGCTTGACTGATTCATATACAGAGTCATCTGGCTGAGTCAGTGGACGTGAAATTGCACGGCGTCGTGGGATTGATCCACCCAAAGCGGCGCGACGTTCAATGAGATATTGCGCCTCTGGAGAATCTGGAGCTGGCTTGTAATAAGGGGGTAAGTACTTATCTAACTTTTCATCTGGAATATCAAGGTGCAACGTGTCACGGAACTGCATGATGTCTTCAAGTGACATTTTCTTCATCTGGTGAGTTGAATTACGGCCTTCAAAGGTTGAACCAAGTGTCCAACCCTTAATTGTCTTAGCCAAAATAACTGTTGGACGGCCATTGTCTTGTGTTGCCGCTGTATATGCAGCAAAGAGCTTCTGATAATCATGCCCGCCGCGCTTTAAGCTCCAAATCTTTTCATCACTCCACTCTGCAACCATCGCAGCTGTGCGTGGATCGCGACCAAAGAAATTTTCACGCACATAAGCTCCGGATTCAGCTTTAAAAGTCTGGTAATCACCGTCAAGAGTCTTATTCATTAAGTTAACAAGTGCGCCTTCGCGATCTTGTGCCAAAAGCGGATCCCAGTCACGGCTCCACACAACTTTAATAACGTTCCAGCCGGCACCACCAAAGATGGATTCAAGCTCTTGGATAATCTTTCCATTACCGCGTACAGGTCCATCAAGTCGCTGCAAGTTACAGTTCACAACAAAAGTTAAGTTATCTAATTTTTCACGGGTCGCTAAACCAATAGCGCCCAATGTATCGACTTCATCAACTTCTCCATCACCGAGGAAAGCCCATACACGTTGATCGCTTGTATCTTTGATTCCGCGGTTATGTAAGTAACGG
>CAITQC010000135.1 GCA_903894425.1 uncultured Actinomycetes bacterium | reverse complement strand
ACAACAACATCCATTATTAAACCGGTACCACGTATTAATTCCTGAAGAACTTCACGGTTAACGATATTATCTTCTGCCAAAAGAATCTTTACGCCGGAATGTTTAAGCTGTAACTGTAGCCTGGCAGTTACATCATCCATAATGGTGGATACAGCCGGAATAATTGCTTGGCTGCGTTGCAAGTGTGCAGTAAACCAGAAAGTACTGCCAACACCAAGTGAACTATCAACACCCACCTCCCCGCCCATTAATTGAGCCAGACGCTTTGTAATAACCAGACCTAAGCCGGTACCGCCATATTGGCTTGTGTTGGTGACTATCTGCTCAAAGGGCTGAAAAAGTCGAGCGATCTGATCAGGTGAGATGCCAATACCGGTATCGCTAACCTCAAAACGTATGAGCAATTGATCGTCAATATCTTCCAGTCTTTTGACATTAAGAACGATGAAACCCTGCTCAGTAAATTTAACCGCATTACCGGCATAATTAAGTAATGCCTGACGCAGCCGCGTGGGATCACCTCGCAAACACAAAGGCGAAACATCGCCATCAACCTGAACAGTAAGCCCTTTGTTTTTTGCGTATTCATCAACAATCAATCTAACGCCCTCGATAATTTCAGAGAGCATAAAATCTTTGCTTTCCAGCTCTATTTTACCTGCTTCAATTTTGGACATATCCAAAATATCGTTGATGATAGACAACAGATGATTGGCAGAGATATTGATTTTATCCAATCGACCAGCTTGTTCAGGTGTCATTCCCGAATGCCGAAGAAGATAAGTAAGACCGATAATCGCAGTCATTGGTGTGCGAATCTCATGGCTCATTTTAGCCAAAAAACTGCTTTTAGCCAGATTCGCAGCTTCTGCAATCTCCTTGGCTTCAATTAACTCATGCGTACGTTGCTGGATTTGGCTCTCAAGATGTATTTGATAGTCATAAAGTTCCTGCTCTATATTTTTACGTCGGGTGATATCCATGTGGGTGCCCACTGCCCTTAAGGGTGCACCATGTTCATCCCGGCTAACCACTTTGCCACGATCAAGAATCCAAACCCAATGTCCATCCTTATGCCTTAATCGGTGCTCAGACTCATACAAAGGTATTTTACCTTGAATATGCAGTTCCAATGCTTGATTGATGACGGACCAGTCATCCGGGTGAATCAGTTTTTTCCAGGTGTCGATATCGTTACTCAGTTCATCAGCTTCGTAACCCAACATGCCATAGCGGTGTTTATTGAAGACAACCTTATTATTTAAAAAATCCCAGTCCCACAAACCAATTTCACTGTTGGACAGAGCAAATTCGAGGCGCTCTGCACTATCCTTAATTAAGGCAGCTGATCTGGCCTCGCTTTCATGTAAACGTTCCTCAAATTGCTTATGCTCGGTAATGTCTGTCAAGACAATGCGATAAATGAGTTCACCGTCAATGTCATCGGGGATTGCGGTCTCTGTTATCTGTGCCCAAAACTGACTTCCATCTTGCCTTTGCAATCTTAATTCACAAGTTTGCGGATCTTCTGTTTGAGCCAGTTTT
>CAITQC010000134.1 GCA_903894425.1 uncultured Actinomycetes bacterium | reverse complement strand
GATAATCGTTCCGAAAGTACGAACAATTAATAGCAGGTCAGTAACAAATGACCAAGATTCGATGTACAGAACATCTTGTTGCATGCGGTTTTCCCAAAGGACCTCTTTGCGGCCACTTACTTGCCAAAGACCCGTAAGGCCTGGCTTTGCAATGAATCGGCTTTGTTGATCGTTGCCAACATCTAAAGCTTCTTCGCGCAAGATTGGGCGTGGGCCAACAATGGACATGGTGCCGATTAATACACACCAGATCTGTGGAAGTTCATCAATAGACCATCGGCGAATGAATCGACCAAATGGGGTGATACGGGGATCTTGTTTATATCTATCTGGCATCGATGCATCGGGTGAACCTAGAACTGCTGAACGTTTTAAATCTGCATCTTTATACATAGATCTAAATTTTGGAAAGAGAAAGAGATTGTTGTTTCTGCCGATGCGCTTATCAACATAAAGAATCTTACCTTTTGATGTGGTCTTAACTGCTAGTGCTGTAAGAAGAAGGAGCGGTGACAGGATAATTAAGGCAATGACCGATAGGACAATATCTGTGAATCTTTTAATAAAGGCATGTCTGCCGATAATTAATGGGCGAGAAAGTTTGATCAAGCTGTTGTCTTGAAGGTTCTTAAAGCGCGGGAGCAAAACCGCTAATGGAGAAAAGATAAAGACCTCTAGGGCTCGAATTGATTGGATTGTCGAAATCTGAGCAAGAACATGAGGCTTTGGAAAATACTCATCAGAGATGATTATGCCGGCGTAAGTATCGGTTTCGAGATCTTTACAAACTACGTTCCACTCTTTGTCGCTGCACTTATCTTTTAACGTACGGTGATTCATTTCAATATGTGAATCTAATGGCAGCTCCGTTGATTGAGTTATCTGATTGAACTCTTCTTTTGTGGCAAGAACTATAAAGCGCACGGTTTTGGATTTCAAAAGCTTCGAAATATAACTATGGCGCAAAATGAATCGAGCCAGTAGAACGCTCAGAATCGTGGCTGAGAGAATTGAAATCAGAGTAATTCGTGAGATTGGCTCTTTAACGATGTAGGCAAAGGCACAGATAGAAACAGAGGCCTTGCAGCCAGCAAGGAAGGGGATTTCATAGAACTTTAGGCTTCCCAGAAAAATCTGTGACTCCCAGCTTGAATCAGTGCTCAAGAAGTAAAGATATAAAAGTGGGACAAGACAAAGAATTGCTAGATCGATGGTGCCAGATACGGTGGCTAAATCTATTGAGTAATCTCGGAACCAAAGGATCAAGGCCTGCGGAATACAGATTGCTAAAGTATCTGTGAGGATAAGTTTTCTGCGGAAGTCATCAGCTACTGCTGCGTAACTTCGATTCGACATCTGCAAAGGGTATCAAAGCGCTTTCGGTCATCGGTGGTCAATGAGCGGTGCGGTATTTATGAATGTATCAGGGCCAAAATCGCTTCATGGTGTCGTGCAGGCGGTAACCCCTCGGCTGGTTGGGCAAGGAGATAGATATTTTGTTGCACTGCAATATCTTGCAGCCAGGCTAAGTAGTTAATTGAAAGAAAGATCTTGGGGACAAAATCTACTTCGAACTTTGATATCAGAATGCCACTCTGTTTTTGCACACCTGAATCTATTTCTAAACGGTTTGGGTTAAAGGCTATAAATTCAAGGTTGTTGACCTGCCATAGCAGTGGATTAGGGATTGAAAAGCCTGCATCAATAATAGTTCCGTGATTATTTTCAACGGCGGCAATTATCTCCTTTTGGATTTGCAGATGTTCGGCCTTATCGCGCGGAAAACGGGCAGAGGTAATTGGATGTTGTATTTGAAGTTCTTTTCGCACTGCGCGCACACTTAGTACTACAGCTCTAGCAAGTTGCATCTTTGTATCTGATTCACCCATATTAACTGGGTCAACGGGGATCTCTAGCGATGAAACTGCGTACTCTTCAAGCACGCGAATCTTGTAATCATTTGGGTTGGTGATATTGAGTTGTTTAATCAACGTAGCTTTAACTTCGGCATCGGCGCATAAGACAAGGTCGGTTGCTTGCAACGTTGGCAGGTTTGTAACTGGCGTAGATCGATTATCGTATTGATCAAGGCCCCATTGATCCAAGATCTCTAAAATCGAAGATGGGATAGGCAGCAAGGGGTTAGCTTGAATCCCCGCCGAAAGAATCTCTATCTCTGGAAAAAACCTACGCAGCGCGGCCGCTGCGGTAATTGAACGGGCCTGGTTGTATTTACAGACAGTAATTACTCTCTGGTGGTTCATGGTTTGCACGTATCAATGATGGTGTTTTTTTGATCAATGACAAGTGGTTGCACGTAACTAGTTAATGCGCCTTTGCCGCCGCTAAATGTTAGTGAAAACGAACGTGTTTGCCCGGCAGCTAAATCAACTTGCACGCCAACGCCCTTGTGGCCACGTTCTTTAATTAGAAAACCGAATTTCTTCTTTGTCGCTAAATCTGTTGCATTAATCAGATGCGCACCTACCGGGGCCATAAGAATTGCCCTTGTGCCATAGCTATTTGCTAGGCCCTGGGGCTTATTTAAATCTAAGCGGCCGGCAACATAGGCAGGCAGTTTGCTTGTCCGGGATGCGGTATTGGTAATTGAAAAAGTAACTTTAGTTTGGCCCTTTACGCCACAGCTTAAGGATTCTAGTTTTAGGGTGCGCTTAAGGTAGTAATCCATCTTGTTGCCCGATGTATTTTGGATAATCAGGCGGTATTGGTTATCAATCTTCTTGCTCACTGAGCCCGAAATCGATGACTGCTCAATGATCTTTTGTTCAGCCTTGTTAACGCTATAAAAAAGAATACGGTGTTGATTAATTGGATAGATCATCTGTGAGAGCAAATCAGTGGCTGAAAACTCTTTACCTTCAATTTTCTTTGATACTGCTTGAATAATCTTAATGAGAAAGGCTTTGCGGGCATTGTTATCGGTTTCATACTTTTGATAGACATCTGACAAAGTAGTTTTGACTACGTTGTCGGCGTTAACGGCCTGACCTTCTACCTGTACTGGGCCTGTGGCTTTAAGTAAATAACTTAGCGCCGTTGGATCAAAGGTTATAACGCCATCTAGTTCTTGCTTGAACTGGTTTTTCCATAGCGCTAACCAGATTGTTGCACCGTAAGGAAAATGTGGCGAGATATTTGAGTTCTGCCAAATACCTGGGTCATCGTTATACAGGCGCACAAACTCGGCCGGCATAGCTATGGGTGTGTCCTTTAATTGAATTAGTCCTGCGTTAGAACCAAATGTAGTAAAACTAGTTTTTCCTTTGTCGATCTTCATCACTGCATATGCACCTAATATGCCGCCGGTTCCGCGGGCTTCGGCTGAATTTTGAAAAGCGATTAAGTATTTGCGCGCAGAATCTTGGCCAGAGATACCCGGAAATATCTGCAGCATCGGTGTGATCGCTGAAGTTGTTTGATAAAGATCGGCAGCTTTTTCTCGGGGCTGATTTAGTTTTTTATCTAGCGGGCTAAAAAGGCCCCTGACGTGAAGTTGGGACAGGGCCAGAATAGATTTATTGAGCTCGGGCATCGCAGAGGCTAACTGGGTAGCAGCATCAGCCAGTTGAATCTCTTTGCTTTCTTGCCCCTGCAGATAGTCAGATACCGCGGCAAGGAAGTGATCGGCGCCGTTTATGGCTCGGGATGTTGGCGCATATGTTTGGGGTGTCGTTGCCGCCAGGGTAAATAGGGCAAAGAAGGGGTTTGATACTGAGATATTTAAAAAGTGCAGGCTGGTACTTAGCTCTTTAACTTGTTGGTTGCGAAGTGATGGTTGATCGATCTTTAACTCTTTTAATTGGTGAACAACTTTATTAGAAAAGAAAGCTGTGGAGACAAGAGAAAGAACAACGCCCAAAATCAGGGTTGCTAAAAGATATAAAGAGTATTTTTTCATAGTGCGTGAACTTGGTCTTTGCATAATTAGCTCACCCCTTAAGCAAAATTACTTCTTGTTACTACTTTCGATTTGTGCCGCTATATCTTTTGGCGCATAAGAATGAACTGGGTCGTATCCCGGTTCATTTCCATAGGCGCCATAACTGCGATATGCGCGATAAGAACGGTACTTACCGTATCCATAGCTGTAGCCGTACTTGCGGCCGTATTCATCGGTACGAGAACTCGGAATCATGTTCATAACTGCGCCTAAAACATTGACGCCAACGTTTGTTAAGTTCTCGCGGGAACCAAGGAATTGATTAATTCTTGTCTTAGCAACGCGAGTAACAATGACTGCGCCGTCAGTGCGGGCGGCGATGATTGATGCATCGGCAACTAATAGCGTTGGCGGGCAGTCGATAATGACAAAGTCGTATTGGCCCTTAACGTATGCAACTAACTGTCTAAAGGTTTCAGAGTCAAGAAGTTCTGCAGGATTTGGTGGCGTTGCACCTGAGGCGATAACAGTTAGTTCGTGGTCTGCAAAAGGAAAACTAGCTGCTCTTACGCGGGCTGCGATGCTGCCCTTTAATTTGCCGCTCAAAATCTCTGATAGCCCAGTGGTCTTAGCCTCATGGCCCATGTATTCCTTGATCTTTGGGCGGCGCATATCGCCTTCGATAAGCAGAGTCTTCATCCCTGAAGTTGCAAATGAGATAGCTAAGTTAAGTGACGTAGAAGTCTTGCCTTCACCAGGAACTGCAGATGTAATTGCAATTACTGTAGGTGGGTTTTCGGCGCGCACGTACTGCAAATTGGTACGGAACTGTCTAAATGATTCAGTGCGAGGTGCGTAGCGGCTGATCTGTGTGATCAGTGGTTTTTCGACAGATGATTGGTCAAAGCGAATTTCTGCCAATACTGGTGTCTCGTCAAGATCGGTTTCGTTCTTTACCGAGTTATCAAAGATCGTGCGCAAAATTGAAAGTGCAATGCCCATACCAAAGCCCAGGATTAAACCAAGTAATAAGTTAAGGGCCGTCTTTGGTGACGATGGCGACTTTGGCAATGATGCGCTCTTGACCATTGAAACCTTGATAGCTGAAGAGTTTGTAGAGCCAGAGATTTCAAGGTTATTTGCAGTAACTGCAAACTGTTCACCGATTGCATTTGCAATTCGTGCAGCAAGGTATGCATCAGGATCAGAGACGGTAACTGAGATAAGCACGGTATCAAGAGGCGCGGTTGCAGTTACGTTCTTAGAAAGTTGTTCATACGTATAAGGCAGTTTTAATTCCAAGATAACTGGCTTTAAAGTCTCGGGGCCGTTAACAATCTGTGCATAAGATTTAACGCGCTGTTGAGAAAAACTTGAACCCTGGACAAGGGCAGAAACATCAAGGGCCGATGAAGGAGTAGAAACAAAGAGCTGAACCTTTGCCTGATATATCGGGGTCATCGAATAAGTGATGCCGGCAGATAAGCCAACCCCGACAACTACTGAGATCATGACAACAAAGAGGTTACGCAGAACCAGTCGATAGAAGTCTCTTAAGTCCATGCCCCTTGTGTCCCCTTTGATAAGTGAAGAACCCGTATTCTGGCACAACGGCACGGCTTTTTCTGCGCGGGTGCCGACCCCTCACATAGCTTGGGTAGTTCTAGAAACTGCGAGGAAAATGTGAGTATCAGACTGGTCAATTCTAAATTCACCTAAAATTCAAAGGATTGAGCTTTTACATGGGCGCTAGTGGGTGGAATAATTCAGCCCATCAGGAATCCAATTTTATTTCTTGCAAGGGGAGCACCATATGAAGCACACAACAAAGGGTGGAACTAAGAAGTTCTTCACTCTGCTTTTCTCATTCGTTTTGATTGCTTCGCCAATGGTTGCGCAATCAGCGGTAGCTGCTGATTATCCACCTTCAATTGAAACTCTTGAAGTTGGTAAGCCAATCATCACTCCTGTAGCACCACGTGTTAAGGGTCAGACAGTTGTTGTTCCAAAAGCAACTGCAACAGATATTCCTCTTATCGTCGGTGAGCCTGTTTCAGTTAAGACATTGAGTAACAAGGTCCTTAACAACAAGGCAGTCGAGCAGTCACCAGTCAAGCTTTCAACAACTTTGACTATCGGTGGTATCGGCGCAGATGAAAAAGCACCAACGGCAACTATTAGCGCATCAAAGAAATCTGAAGTTCAGATTCCAATTGATGTCCCATCACGCATAACAGTAACTGGCCTTAAGCCAGCGGCTACTGGCAAGGCTTTCCTCATCGATGCAACTGGTCGCGCAATTGATCTTGGAACAATCAAAGTTGATGCAAATGGAAAGGTTTACATCCCAGCTCTTACATTTAGCAAGGGCGGCGTAAGCTACAAGATCAACTTGGTTATCAACGGAAAGACAACAACTTTCACAATCCGTTCAAGCAAGTAATACCAGCTTTACAAAAAACCACTTAGCTTATTCGGCGCATACCGCCCTTAAGCTAAGTGGTTTTTTACTGCTTACTTTTTGCTTTCTTTAACCGGTCCCTGATTGCAGCAGCAATATCTTCTCCTGCTGGCTGTATTGCAACGATTTCAACTAAACCTAACTCATCGCCCTTGCGTAGACCTTGATATAAAACGCGGGCATATTCATCATTGGTTGCCGGCGCAGCCAAACGTGTTACCCCGGTTGGTGTTGCAATATCGGCCATAGCGATAAAACCTTGCCCGGCAATTGGTTGTTGGTCTAACAAAACTTTTGCTTTAGGGGCGTAATGGTTTTCTAAAGATCCACTGACGCGAATTTCTTCATGTGGCTCTTCAAATTCGATACCGCGGCCATCATCGATAAATCTGTAAGTGCGAATTATCTCAAGGCCCGTAATCTCTGCGACCATCTGATCACTTATTGCGCCGGGGCGAAGTATCCGGGGGTTATCGCCGGTGCAGTCAATGATCGTTGATTCAACGCCAACTTCGCATGCTCCGCCATCAAGAACAATGTCATTTGGGTGCAAATAATCGCCTAGCTCTTCAATAACAGCAGCGGCCGTAGTTGGTGAAACTTGGCCAAAACGGTTTGCACTAGGTGCTGCGATTCCTTTTCCGCCGGTTTTTTCGAATGCTTGCAATAACGCTAAAGCGATTACGTGATCGGGAACTCGTAGCCCAACGCTACTTTGGCCGCCGGTAATAAATTCGCCAGCAAGTGCTGATCTTTTTACAATTAATGTCATCGGCCCTGGCCAAAAACTTCGCGCTAATTTAATTGCGTATTCAGGGACATCGCTGGCCCAGTCTCCCATTCGATCCATAGAGGCGATATGCACGATTAATGGATGATCGCTGGGGCGGCCTTTAGCTGCATAAATCTTGGCAACGGCCGTTGCATTGCTTGCATCTGCGCCAAGGCCATAAACAGTTTCCGTGGGAAAGGCCACTAAATCCCCGGCCGCCAAATGCGCAGCGGCCAAAACCATGGCATCGGCGGTGCAGTTAGAGAGGAACTGGGATTGGCTCACTTGGTGATTCTCTCACTTTTCACAGCAAAAATTAACGTGCTTTGCAGGTTATAAGCGATACTTAATGCATGAAACTAAAACCATTTCGCACGATCGCAGCCCTAGTTATCGCAGTATCACTTATTGGTGGAGCAGCCCTTGCTATGCCAGCCTCAGCGGCAGAAACTCGATACATCACTATTAGCGCCACTGGCACAACAACAGTTGTCCCAGATGCTGTGCGAATCAATGCAACGGTTTCAGTTGTCGGTGCTTCAAGTAAGAGCGCACTAGCTACTGCAAGCACAACATCCAGCGCCGTGCGTGCTGCTTTAATTGCCAACAAAGTTGGTGCAAAAGATATTGCAACACAATCTGTAACTGTTTATCCAGAGTATTCATATCCCCAAGATGGTACAAAGCCAGTATTAACTGGTTATCGCGCATCACAGAGTTTTGAGATCGTAGTTCGTGCCGCATCAACTGCTGGCGCTGTTGTAGATGCAATCGTTGATGCAGGAACAGATAACCTGCAGGTAAATGGTGTTTCACCATTTGTTTTAGATAACAACAAGGCCACAGAAAAGGCCCGTACTTACGCAGTTGGTCGCGCAAAGGCAAAGGCTTCTTCTTATGCAAAACTCCTTGGAATTAAATTAGGCCGCGTTATCTATCTTGATGAGAGCTCATCACCGACTTCATACCCAATTTATTCGATGGCAGCCAAAGCTGATTCTGCGGCAACGGTCATTGATCTAGGCGAACAAAAAGTCACTGTTTCAGTCACTGTTCGCTGGGCAATCGGCTAATAACGCAGCTGTAACTGCTACTAATCACGCCCAATAACTGGGTTTGGTTGCATGCCTAAAGGCGGGTAAGATTGGCAAGCCTTGAAACGTCCCCATCGTCTAGGGGCCTAGGACATCGCCCTTTCACGGCGGTAACACGGGTTCGAATCCCGTTGGGGGCACGCACGACTAGTTAGAAGTTAGCTAGGTTATAAAAAGCAAGAAAGTAGTACGGCTTTGAAGGTGACATAAGAGCCACTTATGTTTATTGATTCTCCAAGGCCCGGTAGCGCAGTTGGTTAGCGCGCCGCCCTGTCACGGCGGAGGTCGCGGGTTCAAGTCCCGTCCGGGTCGCAAAGGTTTTGGTGTCGTATGCCATTAGGTGACCGATGTTGAAACCTTGTTTGGCTTGGTAGCTCAGTTGGTACGAGCGAACGACTGAAAATCGTTAGGTCGCCGGTTCGATCCCGGCCCAAGCCACAGAAAATAATGTTAAATAAAAAAGCCGAGCTAGATTATCTAGCCCGGCTTTTCACTTTTAATTAATTAGTTAAATGAGACAGCCTTAGTTTTTAGATCAAAGACAGAGCTAACAATCTTGAGTTCACCCTTTGTAAGTGCCTCATGAAGAAGTTCGCTTTCGCTCAGAGCAAGCTTTGCACTCTGCACTGCATTTGCCTTGACTGAATCTGCAAGTGTGTGAGTTTTTGGCAATGCTGTAATTGCTGGGCGGATCTTGTCGACGATTGAATCGATATGACCGCCAGCCTTTCCACCATTTGTGATGATTCCTTCAGTTGCCTTGACTGCACCGCAGTTGCTGTGACCCATTACTACGATCAAACCAACTGACAAGTGCTCAACTGCGTATTCAAGGCTTCCAAGAACGTCGTCATCGATTACGTTTCCTGCATTACGAACAACAAAGAGATTTGCTGGTGCAATGTCAAAAACCTCATCTGGATGAACGCGTGAATCTGCACAACCTAGAACTGCAGCAAATGGCCACTGTCCATCTGTCCATGACTTACCTGAAGGTGAAAGATTCTTGCGAATCGCACGACCCTTTACTACGCGCTTGTTACCTTCTTTAAGAAGTACTAGCGCCTCTGCTGGTGAAATCTCTTTTCCATCTGGACGTGGGTTTTCAGCGGCCCATGCCCCATCTAGAAATGAAAGAGGTACTAGCGATAGCGCTGCGCCTGCTCCGACTCGTGTTAGAAAATCTCTACGTGAAAATGCTGTTTTTTCCATTTTTCTCCCCATGATTGTTTTAAGCAACTGGAGGAGAATAGATAATTAACGGCTCTGTGGCAAAGCCAACATGCGGGTTTGCCCCAAGCTAATTAATCCAGGCGGATAAGGCCTGCTGGGGTCATTAAGTGCACTGCAACAATTCCGTATTCACCATCGTTTGTTGACGGATCAATAAACTCAATATCTGCCCCGTTTAATCCATCAAGAATTTCTGTCTTAAACCATGAATCTGATAAATGCTCAGTGTCAGAAATCGTAATTTTCTCAATTGTAGCTACCGCTTTTCCATCTTGTGATGGATGATCAGCGGTCAACCATTGAATAAAGAATGGAAGTTCGCGAGAGTCGGTAATTTCGTTAACTCCAATTTGCTTCCACTTGAGGTCGACGCCGTCGGGACGTGTGCGGTGACCTTCGGTTGCAGTGCGTCCAAATTTCTCTTCAACCTGTGAAATATCTTCAGTTGCAAAAACCCACGTTAGCCAGCCGCCGCCTTCTTGCGCTTTCTTGCTAACGGCCTTACCCCAAGGAGTTTGCTCTGTTGCTGGGTGATCAAGTGGACATACAACTTCGATGTACTGGCCGTTTTGAAGAGGCAGTGTGAAGTTACGGGTACCAAATCGTGGGTGAACACCACCATCAACGAAGGTGCTGCCAAGGCGCGAACCTAGGCGTTGAACTGTGTCGGCTAATTGATCATGGGAAGTTACATATGAGACATGGTCTAAGCGCATGGGTAAATCTTGCCCTATGCAAAGGGGTGCTAATTACCACGGGTTTGTGCGGGGGGGTGGATAAGTCGCTGTGAATGTCAGTGGTGGGCGTAAAGGTCTCCCTTATTCCTGACCGATTAAGGGCGGGGATTACAAGAGAAGGGCAGGTCACTGGGGCTTTGGAATATTCAACAGGCGAGAGTCGTGAAGGTAGGGAGATTAGATATTGACCATGAAGCTGTCATTGCGGCGGCTGATGTCTTAAACAAACGAGTGACTAGGAGTTAGTCGTTTACTGAGTGCAGATCAAGTTTTTGGTGGGGATTACGCCAGT
>CAITQC010000133.1 GCA_903894425.1 uncultured Actinomycetes bacterium | reverse complement strand
GATTTCCAAACAGAAAATGAGTTAAAACAAGAATTATTTACTTGGCTGTGTGATGGTTGCAAAGAGGGTAGTAAATACTTTGATGATGATGGAAGCTTAAAATATGAAGATCTACCTGTCAATATTGATAGTAGTTTGAATGAAATGTTAAATACAGCCTGTGGTTGTGAATTTGCGACTGACAGTTGTGAATTTTCGTTTGAAAATTGCAGGGATTAACGGTGGACATCGGGGATAGAACTATAGGATGCGCTGAACGATAGTGAAGCGCATCCTATTTGTGTTGGTTTATTATTGGGTCTTATCTTAAGTTGATAACTTAATATTATTGTTTAATCAATATGGTAAAATCTCTAAGCGCCGTGATATTAATCCGATTTCAGCCGGAAAAACCTGTCATTTACATGCGAGATGGGGGTTATAAACTCGTTCCGTTTGAGGCCTATACTGTCGAGAATATGTAGGCTGCGAAAAAATTCAAGCCAAATAACTGATTAGTCAAAAGAATTATGTAATATTTTACATCACACGGATGTCTAATTAATATCAAGCATTAGACGAAATAGAAATCGAAACGGGGCGAAACGTAACGTAACAATGAAAAAATTTGACCTAAACATTGACCGGATGCTTGAAAATTGGGATGCATTCCATGCTATTCGGGAAATCATTGCCAACGCGCTTGACGAGCAGATATTGACTGGCTCGCGGGAAATGACCATCACCTGCGACAGCGAAGGCCAATGGCGCATCAGGGACTTTGGGCGCGGCCTTCGGCACGAGCACTTCACGATGAACGAGAATCAAGAAAAGCTCGACCATCCTAGCCTTATCGGAAAGTTCGGCGTGGGATTGAAGGATGCCTTGGCCACATTCGACCGCTTGGGTATCGAAGCACGCATCCGTTCCAAGTACTGCGACGTCTCCTTCGACCGCTCCGAAAAACACGATTTCTCCGATGTCATAACTCTGCATGCCTGCATTTCCGACCCATCAGATCCAGCATTCGTCGGGACAGAATTCATCCTGAAAAGCTGCTTAGACCAAGACATCAATAAAGCGAAGCAGCTGTTCCTTCGGTTCTCTGGCGAAGAGACGCTTGAGAAAACCCAATACGGGGAAGTCCTGAGGAAAACGGGCAACGCCTCCTACATCTACATCAACGGTATCCGCGTCGCCGAAGAAGATAACTTTCTCTTCTCCTACAACATCACTTCGCTGACCGCCGCCATCAAGAAGGCACTCAACCGCGAGAGGACGAATGTCGGCCGATCAGCCTATTCAGACCGCGTGAAGTCGATCCTGCTTGCCTCATCGTCGGAAGCTGTTGCCAAGGCTCTCGTCGAAGACTTGGGCAACTTCGGGTGCGGCACGCTTCACGACGAGATGAAATGGACGGACGTCTCCGTGCATGCCTCGAAGATCGTCAACGCCTCGGGAAATGTCCTGTTCCTTACGGACGAAGAAATCATGAACGCTCCGCGTTTCGTCGAAGAGGCTCGGGAGAACGGCCGGCAGATCATCACGATCCCCAGCACCGTCAAAGATAAGTTGTCAGGTCAGGTCGATATGGTGGGCAACGCGATTCAGGATTTGGACAACTTCGTTTCCGAATGGAACGACTGCTTCGAGTTCAGGTTCGTCCCACCAGAAAAGCTTGTGCAGGCCGAAAGGTCGATCTTCGACATGACCAGCAAAATCGCCGACTTCGTCGGAGGGCTTCCGTTGAAGGTTCAGGCAGTGAAGATTTCAGAGACAATGCGGCCCGAGACAGGAAGTTTCTCTGAAGCTCGAGGGCTCTGGACTGGATCAGAAATCATCGTCAAACGCAGCGAACTTGTTTCTGTCGAGAACTATGCCGCCACCCTGCTCCATGAGATCGGTCACGCTCGAAGCGGTGAAACCGACATCAGCGCCGGTTTCGAGCAAGAGCTGACTTCGCTTCTTGGGATGCTCGCGTCTAAAGCGCTGCGCACAGCTTCCGCTGAAACCGAATGGCCACAAGCAAAGAGGCGTGCCCCCGTTCTCGCGAAGAAGACAGGGTTCTGGACTAGATTGTTCGGCACCCCTTCAAGCAAGATCGAGTAGTCCCAAGAAACTACCCCTTGGGGCTGATGCCGGTCGGGGTTTGCAACCCCATCTGAAACGTTTGGATGCTTAATAGCTCTCGAAACCTGAGTAATGGGGTTATAAACCCCGTCATGCTTCATGTGCCGACATGTCGCGTCTGCGGGTGGCGGAGCGTGTTAGCCACGGTGGACATCATATTGCAGAAGCTGATTTAATTCGGCGTTTCCCACGGAGCTTGCATAACTTATTAAACGTGTTTGCGACTAAGGTTAATCAAGTGCGCTGCTTTATGAATACCGATGACCAGCCGGTGTTGATATTCCAACAAACAGGTGATTTCCGCAGCGTTCTACACGCTGATTTTTTTAATTTAATAACAAAAGGAAGTTCAGATGAGTGAACAATCTACTCCGCCCTTAAGCCCAGACACGCAAGCGATGCTAGATTGCTTACGACTAGCTGTCAGTAAAACCTTGGAACGTAAACGCCGTCTTGGGCAGTATTCAGTACAGTGGAATGGTAAAGTCCCCTTCGCTGTAGGTGATGATGCTCCCGAAACTTTACAATTACCACAAACCCCTGATCATTATTGATACGCTAGAAGTGCTATATAACGACATCAATAAGGAAAAACTTCATGATACTAAGAGGGATTTTAGAGCGGTCTTTGGGCGGATTTATTTGTATTCGAGGGTATGCAAAACTAAGCGAATTAGCCACATTATCCAAGTCCGTAAGTCGTAGGGCGGATTCGCGACAGCAATCCGCCGCACACACGCAAGATCGAAAACAATCGAAAAAAAACCTCACAAGGAAGCATCCAAGTGAGGGTTAGTTTATCGCTCCGTATGTGGTGGATTGCTAG
>CAITQC010000132.1 GCA_903894425.1 uncultured Actinomycetes bacterium | reverse complement strand
TAGAACTCATCGACATTGCGCCCGAAACCTACGTAATCATGCAAGGTTCAATTCTTCTTTCCTCAGTTATCGCCTATGAAGTTGTTCGCAGATACAAGATAACTCTGCAAAGTAAAGAGTTAGCAAAGGCGGTAGCAGCATGAAGACTAAATCTACAAAATTGCTGCTAAACGCAACCCTACTTATTCTTGTGCTTTCTATAATTCGTTTAATCACTGGTGCTACGGATTTAACAAGTATTGGAACTGCGTCTGCAGCCTTACTTCTTTCAGTTCCAATCGTCTTAGCTGGACTTGGCGGACTCTTCTCTGAGCGTTCAGGTGTTGTAAATATCGGTCTTGAAGGCATGATGATTCTTGGTGCTTGGGCCGGCGGATTTATCGGTTCAAAACATGGTCCGTGGTTAGGATTAGCTGCAGCAATATTTTTTGGTGCTGTTGGCGCGTTACTTCATGCGATTGCCACAATTACTTTTGGCGTAGACCATGTTGTTTCTGGTGTTGCCATTAACATTATCGCTGCAGGCTTAGTTCGTTATCTTTCAACGATTTTGTATCAAGGTGGATCATGGCCTGGACCTTCGCAATCTCCAGATATTGGCGCGATTTCAAATAACGGTTTACCAGTACTTTCGGGTGGTCATTATTTCGGCTGGCAAAGCCCGGATATATTGACTCCGATAGCTGAAAAACACTGGTTTTTCATCTCTGATGTAGCTGCGATTATCCGCGGACTAACTGGAGATCTTTCATATGTAACTGTTGTTGCAGTAGCGGTAGTTCCAATTTCATTCTTTATTCTCTGGAAGACATCCTTTGGCCTGCGTTTACGTAGTGCTGGTGAAGCGCCAGTAGCTGCTGAATCATTGGGTGTAAATGTTTATCTCATGAAATATGCCGGAGTTCTTATCTCAGGTGGATTAGCGGGCTTAGGTGGTGGATTCTTAGCGATCGTTGCAGCCAACCATTACCAAGAAAATCAAGTTGCGGGCCGTGGTTATATCGGTCTAGCTGCACTGCTATTTGGAAATTACCGCCCCGGTGGAGTACTAATGGGTGCAGGGCTCTTTGGATTTGCAGATGCACTTCAACTGCGTGACTCTGCGGCAATCCATGCTCTAATTCTTCTGATTGTTGTTGTACTGGCATATCTTGTTTATCGAGATTTCCGTAAGGCAAAGTATCTATCTGCAGCAATTAGCGCAGTAATGTCAGCAGGATTTATGTGGTTCTACTTAGCTGTAGATGTTTTGCCTGGTCAGTTGGTAACAATGACTCCATACATTGCAACTCTTCTTGTGATGTCACTTGCTTCGCAGCGACTTCGAATGCCTGCAGCAGATGGCATTCCATATCGTCGCGGCGGATTGCGATGACAACTATAGATTGGGATGCGCTACATAATTCTGCAGTAGCAGCGATGAAAACCGCATATGCTCCATATTCAAAATTTCCTGTTGGTGTTGCAGCCCTAGTAGATGATGGTCGTATCGTCTCTGGCTGCAATGTTGAAAACGCTAGCTATGGCTTAGGACTGTGCGCCGAATGCGGTTTAGTTTCAAATTTGATTGCTACCGGCGGCGGTCGCTTGATCGCAATCTCATGTGTAGATGGACAGGGAAATCACTTGGCACCTTGTGGTCGCTGTCGCCAACTCTTGTTCGAACATGGTGGCTCCAATGCGCTTTTAATGACCGATGATGGCCCACAAACAATGGCTGCAATGTTGCCTTGGGCTTTTGGCCCAGATGATTTAGACCGTAACGAGCGTTAAATGTCACAGATTGAGGCTTTTTCGGCTGCTGAAGTTATCGCTGCCAAGCGTGACCGACATTCTTTGACCGATCCTCAGATCGACTGGATTATCGATGCATATACACGCGGAGTTGTGGCCGACGAACAAATGTCTGCGCTATTAATGGCTATCTTGCTGAACGGTATGGAGCTCCGTGAAATTTCACGGTGGACTGATGCAATGATAAACAGCGGCGAACGCATGAACTGGTCTGCATTGTCACGACCAACAGTGGATAAGCATTCAACTGGGGGAGTCGGAGACAAAATTACTCTGCCCCTTGCTCCTCTTGTAGCAGCATGTGGCGCTGCGGTTCCACAGTTATCTGGACGCGGACTTGGTCATACCGGTGGAACTCTAGATAAGTTGGAGTCGATTCCTGGTTGGCGTGCATCATTATCAAATGAAGAGATGCTCAAAGTCTTACAAGATTGTGGCGCTGTTATTTGTGCAGCTGGAGCTGGCTTAGCACCAGCAGATAAAAAGCTCTATGCATTGCGCGATGTGACAGCAACCGTTGAGGCGATTCCACTTATTGCATCTTCGATTATGAGTAAGAAGATCGCAGAAGGAACCAGTGCACTTGTTTTAGATGTAAAGACTGGCGCTGGTGCATTTATGAGCGATCCAGAAAAGGCAAAAGAGCTTGCACATGTAATGGTAGGACTTGGCAAACGCGCAGGAGTAAAAACCATTGCCTTAGTAACCGCTATGGATATTCCACTTGGTTTAACTGCAGGTAACGCCCTTGAAGTGCGCGAATCTGTAGAGGTCCTTGCAGGTGGCGGTCCGGCCGATATCGTCGAGTTAACTGTTTTACTTGCACGTGAAATGCTTGAAGCTGTTGGAATAACAGATGTCGATCCAGCCGATGCTTTGAAAAATGGAAAAGCAATGGATTCCTGGCGAAAGATGATTTCTGCGCAAGGTGGAGATCCAGATGCCAAACTTCCAACGGCAAAAGAAAACATAGTTGTGACTGCGCAAAACAGTGGAACCATTCTTTCGATGGATGCAATGAAAGTCGGTATGGCTGCATGGCGTCTAGGTGCCGGCCGTTCTCGCCAAGGAGAAGCAGTACAGGCCGGTGCGGGTATTGAAATTCACGCTAAGCCTGGTGATGTAATTGTTGCTGGTGCCCCGTTATATACATTGCACACCGACACACCTGCCGCCTTTGCCCGTGCACAGGAATCACTCACTGATTCTGTAACCATAGGCGATTTAGAAAAGGGCGCAAAAATAGATAGATTGCCACTTGTAGTCGAACGAATTACTGATTGAGAGACCAGACGTTGAGCCTTACAAGCACACCTTCACCGCAACAAATCAAGCGTGTCCCAAAGGTTTTGTTGCATGATCATCTCGATGGCGGTCTACGTCCGCAAACAATTATTGATATCGCCCAAGAGATTGGTTACACGGCGCTTCCGACTCACGATGCAGCAGAGCTTGCAATATGGTTTCGCGAATCCTGTGATTCCGGTTCACTAGTTCGATACCTAGAGACTTTTTCGCACACAATCGCGGTCATGCAACGCCGCGAAGATATCATTCGTGTTGCTCGCGAATGTGCATTGGATCTTGCACGTGACGGAGTTGTTTATGCCGAAGTACGTGGAGCCCCCGAACTCTTTACCGAAGAAGGCCTCTCAATGGCCGATGTTGTTGAAGCAACTATTGAGGGATACAAACAGGGAATGGCAGAAGCTAAAGCAGAGGGCTTTGAAATTCAGGTTTACTCCCTTCTCTGTGGAATGCGTCAAAATAAACTTTCACAGGAAGTTGCTGAGTTAGTTGTTAAATACCGCCATCAGGGTGTCGTTGGTTTTGATATCGCTGGTCCAGAAGACGGTTTTCCACCTAGTGATCAAAAAGAAAGCTTTGATTACTTGCGCAAAGAAGATGCGCATTTCACGATTCACGCAGGCGAGGCATATGGCCTTCCTTCCATTTGGGAAGCGATTCAACTTTGCGGTGCTGAACGTTTGGGCCACGGTGTACGAATCATTGATGACATCGATTTCTCGGGACCCGAACCAAAGTTAGGGCAGCTAGCTTCCTATGTTCGAGATCGTCGAATCCCATTAGAGCTTTGCCCAACATCAAATCTGCAAACAGGGGCGGCCAAGAGTTATGCCGAACACCCAATCGGCGCGTTAGCCCGCCTGCGTTTTAGAGTCACTCTCAATACAGATAACCGTTTAATGAGCCAGACGTCAATGTCATTTGAAATGGAAGAGGCAGTGAAGGCATTTAACTGGGACTTTGCCGAACTGCAGCGCGTCACAATTAATGCAATGAAGAGTGCATTTATCCCGTATCCAGATCGCTTAAAGATTATTGAAAATATCATCAAGCCTGGTTATGCAAAAATCTCTGCAGAATAATGATTGATTTTAACAACCCGTCGTTTGTTGCCGACCCTTACGAAGCCCTTAAATCGCTGCGTCTGCATGGCCAACCCATTTGGCATGAGCAGATGCAGATCTTCTTAGCTGCACGACATAACGATGCTAATGATGTCTTTCGAAATAAAGCTCTAGGCCGCATTTTTAAAGATAAAACACCAGAGTTTGAGTGGGAAACATTTAACTGGCTGCACTCCGATTCGATTTTAGATAGCGAACCTCCTAAGCACACTCGGCTGCGCGCTCTAGTTGCTAAGGCATTTAATCGCAACAAGATCGAAGGTATGCGCCCAGCAGTTGAACGAATAACGCAGCAACTTCTTGATGCAATCAATGAGAAAGTTAAGAGCGGTCAAAACTTCGATCTCATTGCAGATTACGCCGAGCCGCTTCCAGTCAAGATTATCGCCGATCTACTTGGTTTTCCTGAGTCGGAAGAACATTTACTTCGTCCCTGGTCCCAATCAATTGTAAAAATGTATGAAGTTAACCCCTCCGAGCAATACAAAGAGGAAGCTAAGAAGGCAGCTGGTGAGTTTGCCGCATACGTCCGCGATTTAGCGCAGCATCGTAAGGCCAATCCAGGGCAGGATTTGATTACAGATTTAGCGATGGTTGAAGAAAACGGCGAAAAGTTAAATTCTCACGAGTTGGTTGCAACGTGCGTTCTATTACTTAACGCAGGCCATGAAGCAAGTGTGAATGCATTTGGAAATGGCATGGTCGCAGCTCTTGAACGCCCAGATCAAAGCGCGTTACTGCGTGATAATCCACGTGGGGTAACTGAGACTGCACTTGAAGAGTTCATGAGATTTGATGCTCCGCTGCATCTTTTTGAGCGTACTGCCACCGTAGATACCGAACTCGGTGGAGTCAAAATTGCCCAAGGTCAAAAAATTGCAGCGCTCATCGGTGCGGCAAATCGTGATGAAACGATTTTTTCCGATCCCGACTCAATGGATTTAACTAGAGACCCAAATCCACATATTGGTTTTGGCGCCGGAATACATTTCTGTCTAGGGGCCCCACTTGCTCGCCTTGAAATGGGTGTCTCACTGCCTGCGCTTTGGGAGAAATATCCAACTATGCAGTTGGCCAGTACTCCGGTGCGTAGACCAACTTTTGTTCTGCGTGGTTATGAAAGTGTAGAAATTTCAATCTGAGTTGGATAAGAAGATTGTGCGCCTTTTCTCGTCACACTCATTGATGCAACCTTGATTCCCAGGTTAACTGCATCGATGGCGCTCTTGCCGCTGGCCAGTGCAAAGGCAAAGGTTCCAACAAATGCATCGCCAGCTCCAGTTGTATCAACTGCAGAAACTTTTGGTGCTGCAATTCTTGTGATTGTTCCATCAGCTTTAATAAGTGCTGCGCCCTCTGAACCCAAAGTGACGATTGAGTTTTTACCAGGCCTAAACTCTTTTAGGATTTCATCACTAGAAGGAGCTTTGCCATGGAGTTCAAGAAACTCGGTTTCATTGGGAATAATCCAGTCGGTGACTTCTAGGAGTTGCGCACTCAATGGTTGAAAAGGTGCGGGGTTTAAGATTGTTGTACATCCGCGCTTCTTAGCAGCGCTAAATGCAGCCAGAGTTACTTCCTGTTTAATTTCGCACTGCGCAACCACAACGGTTAAATCTTGGATTGAATTGATGCCTTGTATCGCCCTAGCTGGATCTATCTCATAATTTGCACCTGGAATAATTACGATGCGGTTTTCACCGTTTCCATCTACCCAGATATGTGCAACCCCATTAGGCGTATCACTTCGATCTACAAAATCTGAGTTCATTCCCAATTTCTTAAAGTTCTCTGCGATGGAGTCGCCGAAGAGATCTCTGCCAAGCTTTCCAATGAAATGGACATCGGCCCCGCAGTGGGCGGCTATAACGGCCTGGTTAGCCCCTTTTCCGCCAAATCCAGTGGTGAATAACTCGCCCTCTAAAGTTTGGCCGGGCAGTGGAATATTTTTTGCATAAGCCGTTAAATCTATCATGGCGCTTCCGACCACCGCTATTACTGCTTTACTCATGGCGATAGGCTATCGCTTATGACTAAAACTTCAATAATTCTTGATGTTGATACAGGCGTCGATGATGCATTTGCTGTTCTCTTTGCTGCCCGCCACCCCGAAATCAATTTATTAGGAATTACTTGCGTTGATGGAAATACAAATGTTGATCAGGTCATCGCAAATACATTGAAGGTCTTGGACGCGGCAGATGCTGGAGATATTCCAGTAGCACGCGGTGCGGTTCGCCCATTACTAGGTAAGTCGCAATACGCCGAATATGTACATGGTGCAGACGGAATGGGCGATTTAGGTATTGCACCATCATTACGAAAAGTTGACCCGCGCACCGCGGTTGAATTGCTTCGAGATTTGATTGAACAATCCCCAGAACCTGTCACATTGGTGCCATTGGCGCCGCTTACAAATATTGCTTTATTCTTGCGAGCTTTTCCTGAAACTGCTAAGAAGTTGCACCGTATTGTTTTAATGGGTGGGTCAGCATCGGCAGGAAATGCAACAGCCGCAGCTGAATTCAATGTATGGCATGACCCAGAAGCAGCAGCAATTGTTTTCCAAAGCGGAATTCCAATCACAATGTATGGACTTGATGTATTTATGCGCCCAGGTGCAAGCAGTGAAGATGCTGCCAAATTAAAAAAATCTACAGATCCAGCAGCGCAATTTGCAGCCACCTTGATTGAGGCATTTATAGAGCGCTTGCATGTCTCACCGATAACTCTTGGCGATTATGGCGCGGTGGCAAATGCGATTCGCCCTGAGTTATTTACAACTGAAATTTTTGATGTTGTGGTTGATACATCACAGGGTCCAGCACGTGGTCAAACTATTTGTGATCGCAGAGAGCCATTTTTAAAAGCACTAGAACCAATTGATTTATCTGATGCAGCATCGGTGCGAGTGGTTTTAGATTTAGATGTCGAAGCTGTGCAGCAACTATGGTTCAAAACCATTGAAAAGGGCTGGTTATAGCCCGATCGGATGCCAAACTGTCTTGTTCTCCATGAATGCCAGGATTCGACCAGGATCTGCTGATTTAAAACTGTAAATCCGCTTGAGATTTTCAGCTCCGGAAATCTTCAATTCACCATGCTTCTTGGCGCTCAATCCCGAGATATCAAAGCCATCGATATCCATGTGCGAAGCCATCCATGGTGCGATTTCATCCTTCTTGCCGGTCAAGATATTGATTACACCTGCAGGAACATCGCTGGTTGCAATTACTTCTGCAAAGCTCATTGCAG
This sequence comes from uncultured Actinomycetes bacterium, assembly GCA_903894425.1. GTDB lineage: Bacteria > Actinomycetota > Actinomycetes > Nanopelagicales > Nanopelagicaceae > Planktophila. The sequence goes on along the minus strand of CAITQC010000132.1, from coordinate 26,956 downwards.
ATAACGGAGCCTTTGTACTTGCAAGAATTACAACTGTATTTCCGCTGACAACTATCGGTGCAATCGCATCGATTAATCCAAGCAGCGATGGAGACTCTGGTGCTACAGCGGCAATAACGCCCATGCTTTCAGGGATTGTAAAGTTGTAATAAGGACCTGCAACGGGATTAAGGGCACCAGATAAAGATGAAATCTTGTCAGTCCATCCCGCATACCAAACTAAGCGATCTACAGAGTCTGTTACTTCTTTCTCAGCCTTTGCCTTAGTTGCACCAGTAACAGTGACAATCTCATCCACGAATTGAGCACGACGGCCTTCAAGCATCTCTGCAATTCGATAAAGAATCTGACCTTTGTTATAGGCAGTTGCTTTGTTCCATCCTGGCTGTGCTGCGCGCGCAGCAACAACTGCATCTTTTAAATCCTTGCGCGAAGCTAAACATGGATTGGCGATGAAGGAACCTTTAGCGCTTTTAACTTCATATGTTCGCCCTGATTCAGTGCGGGGAAATGCACCGTTGATAAATAATTTGTATGTCTTTTTGACATCGATGCGATTACTCATGTGAGACCCCCTTCAAATATGCACTTAAGCCGTGACGTCCGCCCTCGCGGCCCCACCCAGATTCTTTGTATCCACCAAAAGGTGATGTCGGATCGAATTTATTAAATGTATTTGCCCAGATAACACCAGCGCGAAGTTGTTGCGATGCCCATAAAACCTTGGATCCTTTTTCACTCCAGATGCCAGCGGATAGGCCAAAAGGCGTGTTATTTGCCTTGTCAATGGCCTCTTGTGGCGTTCTAAAAGTTAATACTGAAAGTACCGGTCCGAAGATTTCTTCGCGTGCGATGCGATGGGCCTGTGTGACACCCGTAAAGATTGTTGGTGCAAACCAGAAACCTTTTGATGGTAAATCACATGGTGTGCTCCAACGTTCAGCACCTTCAGAATCACCTGTTGACGAAAGCTCGGCGATTTTAAGTAGCTGTTCTTTGCTATTGATTGCGCCCAAATCAGTGTTCTTATCCATTGGATCTCCAACACGAATCTTTGCCATGCGAACTTTAAGTTTTTCTAGGAACTCATTTTCGATGCTCTCTTGTAATAGCAATCGTGAGCCCGCGCAACAAACATGTCCTTGATTAAAAAAGATTCCATTAACGATTCCTTCGACCGCTTCATCGATAGCAGCATCTTCAAAAACGATATTTGCCGCTTTGCCCCCAAGTTCCAAAGTCACGCTTTTGTGTGTCGGTGCAACTGCGCGAGCGATTATTTTCCCGACCTCAGTAGATCCTGTAAATGCAATCTTGTCGATACCAGGGTGGTTAACAATTAAAGCACCGGTAGAACCATCACCAGTGACGATATTGACTACACCTGCTGGAAGTTCTGCCTGTTGGCAAACTTGCGCAAAAAGAAGTGCGGTTAAAGAAGTTGTCTCCGCTGGCTTTAAGACAACGGTATTTCCTGCAGCTAGAGCTGGTGCAACTTTCCATGCAAGCATGAGAAGTGGAAAATTCCAGGGAATAATCTGCCCGGCAACACCATGTGGTTTTGGTGTGGTGCCTAATCCGGCGTATTCAAGCTTGTCGGCCCACCCTGCGTGATAGAAAAAGTGTGCAGCTGCCAGCGGTACATCGACATCGCGAGATTCACGGATCGGCTTGCCATTATCTAAAGTTTCTAGAACTGCAAACTCTCGTGCGCGTTCCTGCATGATTCGGGCGATGCGAAATAGGTATTTTCCACGCTCTTTTCCGCTCATTTTTGACCATGTGGTTGCATAAGCCTTGCGGGCTGCCTTTACAGCGGCATCAACTTCGTTTTTTCCGGCAAGGGATATATGTGAGAGAACTTCTTCAGTTGCCGGATTAATAGTTGGGAAATGCTTGCTGCCTGCAACGAACTTACCGCCAATGAAATGTCCGTACTTTGGCTTAATCGAAACGACGGCGCTTGACTCTGGAGCTGGCGCATATTCAAATGACAATTTTTCCTCCATTAGTCGATCGTTACGTACTGAGGGCTAGCGTAGTAGCCATCATCCATTTTCATACGTTGCATTAATAAGTCATTTAAGAGTGCACTTGCACCGATACGAAATAGTGATGGCGTTAGCCACTCTGGGCCTGCGGTTTCATTAACTAGAACTAACTGCTTGATGGCGTCTTTAGTGTTTCGAATTCCGCCAGCTGGTTTAACACCAATGCGAACTTGGGTCATGGTGTAAAAATCGCGGACCGCTTCAAGCATTACTAAGACAACTGGCGCCGTGGCCGCGGGGGCAACTTTTCCAGTTGAGGTCTTAATAAAATCTGCACCCGCTGCCATAGCCAAGAATGATGCTTTACGGACATTGTCATATGTGACTAATTCGCCTGTTTCAAAGATAACTTTGAGGTGGGCTTTAGTACCGCAAATTTCGCGTATTTTAACAATTTCATCAAATACATCGATATAGCGCCCAGATAGAAATGCGCCTCGATCAATCACCATATCGATTTCAGAGGCACCTGCATCGATCGCATCTTGAGTATCTTGGAGTTTAACTGCCATAGAGGCACGTCCAGAAGGAAATGCCGTTGAAACCGCAGCAACTCCAACATGCTGACCTCCGATGAGATCCAAATGTTTGCGAGCGATTGAAACCATGTCGTTGTAAACACAGACTGCACCAACGCTAGGAACAGCTGAATCTGTTGGATCTGGGCGTACTGCTTTAGTACAAAGCGCTTTAACTTTTCCAGGTGTATCAGCACCTTCTAGCGTTGTTAGATCAACCATTGAGATCGCCGTATCAATTGCCCAGCGCTTAGAACTTGTCTTAATACTTCGTGTAGCAAGCATCGCAGCGCGTGCGTCGGCACCTACTTGGTCTACACCTGAGAGTGAACCCAGATATTTCTTTAGCGATGCATCCGTGCCATCGACTAAGCCATAAAAACTCACGATAATAAATCCTTAAGTGGGGCACGTAGCTGATCCAAAACCACTTGCGCAGTAGTTGAATCCTTAGCAATAGCCTCAATGTAACACTTCATCTTTGCCTCAGTGCCACTTGGCCGAATGATGATTCGTATTGCACCATCGAGCCAGATACGCAGACCATCGGTTGGTGGTAATCCGTCAGCTGGTTTGGAAAGATCATCGATCGAAGTCACAGCGCGGCCAGCAATCTCATGTGGCGGGTTACTGCGCAATCTGCCCATAATAACTCCGACTTGCGAAAGATCGGTCAATCGAATTGAGATTTGTTCAGTGGCATGGAATCCATGACGTGCCCAAACTTCATCAAGTAAATCCAAAATCGTTTTGTTTTCATGAGCTAAATCTGTGGCAATCTGCGCCAACTTAATGGCTGCCGATATTCCATCTTTGTCATTTACTGTTATTGCATCTACGGCATATCCCAAGGCTTCTTCATACCCAAAAGTTAGGCCATCGATTTTAGCCAACCATTTAAAGCCAGTGAGGGTTTCCTTAAAATCAAGTTTGTAATGAGCGGCTATTTTGCTCAGAATCGATGAAGAAACAATGGAGTTTGCAAGTATTCCCTTGCTCGTTTCTCGAGCGATAGTTTCGCCAAAAACCACGCCTAACTCATCCCCGCGTAGCATTCTCCAGCCTGTTACTGGATCCTTTATCGCTGCGGCACATCTATCTGCATCGGGATCATTTGCGATTACAAGGTCTGCATCAAAATTGCGAGCGGTTTCAAGAGCTAAATCAATTGCACCTGGCTCTTCGGGATTTGGAAAAGCAACTGTTGGAAAATCTGGATCTGGCTTTGCTTGGGAATCAACCAGGATTGGTTGAGGAAAACCAGCTTTATGAAAAACGTGTTGCAATGTTTCGGTACCAACTCCATGCATTGCTGTGTAAACAATCTTTAGAGTTCCGGGGCGCTTTGCAAGAGCGGCAGTGATGCTGACATATTTATGAATAACTTCTTCGCCAAGTACGGTCCATTGATTTCCGCGGGGCTGGGATTTAAGTGAAGTGACCGCATCTATTTTTGCTGCAATTGCCTCATCAGTTGGTGAAACAATCTGTGAACCTCGGTAATGAATTCCATCGACTGTCCCACCTAAATAAACCTTGTAGCCATTATCTTGCGGAGGGTTATGGCTCGCCGTAACCATAATTCCAACATCGCACGCCAACTCATTTGTGGCATATGCCAACACTGGAGTTGGAAGAGGGCGGGGGAGAACATAAACCTTCATTCCAGCACCGCTCATAATTTCAGCAGTTTCAAATGTAAAATCCTCAGATCCATATCGGGCATCGCGTCCAATGACAACGCTAGTTAAATCTCGCTCCTTCATATAGGCAGCTATTCCCGCTGCTGCGCGTCCGACAACAGCGCGATTCATTCCAGAGGGCCCTGGTCTAATTGGTCCACGCAGGCCGGCGGTGCCGAACTGCAGAAAACCAGCGAAAGAGTTGCCAAGCTCTATTTCATTGTTGGTATCTAGCCAAAGCTGTAATTGGGCAGCGGTCTTTGGATCTGGATCATCTGCAATCCATGCAGCAACTTCTTGGCGCAAATCCATGAGCCTAGAATAACTTTGGAATTACCCCTTTGAGAAGAGCGCCCATGCGATCTGCGGCGGCCTTTCCAGCGGCAATAACTTCTTCATGGTTTAGTTTTTCACCCGTAACACCGGCAGCGGCATTGGTAACAAGAGATATACCCAATACCTCTGCACCTAATGCATGTGCGGCAATTGCTTCAGGAACTGTCGACATACCAACTAAATCAGCACCCATAGTTCGCATCATTAAAATCTCTGCAGGTGTTTCATAAGTTGGACCACGCCAATGTACGTACACGCCTTCTTCCAGGCTTGAATCTTCCATCTTTACAATTTCGCGGATTCGCTTGCTGTATAGATCGGTTAAATCAACAAATGTTGCACCAGAAAGTGGTGAAACTGCGGTTAATGAGATGTGGTCACGGATCAAAACTGGCTGACCAACGGTGTAACTCTTATTAATTCCGCCACATGCATTGGTCAAGATGATTACTTTGCAACCGGCCATTACTGCAGCGCGCACACTATGAACTACAGGTTCGACGCCTTTTCCCTCGTATAAATGTGTTCGTCCGAGAAAAACCAACGCACGAAGTGATTTACCTTCCGATTCAATTTCATATGAGCGAACTTTTCCTGAATGTCCTTCTACTGTTGGCGGTAGAAATCCAGTTATATCTTCAGCATTGCACTCATATGCGGGCGTTCCAAGTGCATCAACTGCACTGACCCAACCCGATCCCATCACAAGTGCAACATCATGTGCAGCAACACCTGTGCGCCCTGCGATTTCTTTAGCTGCAACTCTGGCCGCTGCTAGTGGATCTGAATAGAGGAGTTCGCTATTTGTCATGCATCAATAATGTCACAAAGTGAGGTTCCACTCGAGACTGTGTTTCCAATCACCGCAGTTAAGTTGGTGATTACACCAGCTTTGTGCGCCATTAGTGGCTGCTCCATCTTCATGGCTTCAAGGACAATAACAAGATCACCAATTTCTACGGAGTCACCTTCATTAACTGCGATTTTTACAACAGTTCCTTGCATCGGGCTTGCCAATGCAGCTCCGCCCGAACCACCGGCCATTGATTGCTTAGCGCGGTGACGCTTAACAACTGGCTTAGGTGCATGAACTAATATTTCAAAGCGCTTGCCATTGACCTCAGTCACTAAATACTCAGGTGCCATATGTGTTTCAAGTGCAATTGCAGCGCCTTGATACACAGGAATCTGATTATCAAATTCATTTTCGATGTAACTTGTGTAAACCTTGAAATCTTCGGTGTATGAAGGATCTTCAAGAATTGCTCGGTGAAATGGGAGGGCAGTTGCCAATCCTTCTACGGTAAATTCGGCAAGTGCTCGACGTGCACGTTCGATGGCTTGTTGGCGAGTTGCACCGGTGACGATTAACTTTGCAAGCAGTGAATCAAAGTTTCCACCGATTGTGTCCCCATTTTTAAAGCCAGCGTCAACGCGAACTCCAGGGCCGGTAGGGATTGCCCAATCTGTGATGCGTCCTGGCGCTGGTAGAAATGATCGACCTGGGTCTTCACCATTGATACGGAACTCAATTGAGTGACCGCGAATTACTGGATCATCAAATCCAAGTGATTCTCCCATTGCAATCCTGAACTGTTCGCGAACCAAATCGATGCCAGTGATTTCTTCGCTAACTGGGTGTTCAACTTGCAAGCGAGTATTGACTTCCAGGAATGAAATAGTCCCATCCATACCGACTAAAAATTCGCACGTACCTGCGCCTACATATCCTGCTTCTTTCATTATCGCTTTACTCGAGCGGTATAGCTCGGCATTTTGTTCATCGGTTAAGAAAGGTGCAGGCGCTTCTTCAACCAGTTTTTGATGTCGACGTTGCAAAGAACAGTCACGAGTACTAACAACAACTGCATGTCCATGTTTATCGACCAATACTTGAGTTTCTACGTGGCGGGGCTTATCTAAGTAACGTTCAACGAAACATTCGCCACGACCGAAGCCACTTATAGCTTCACGAACAGCTGAATCAAATAACTCCGGAATTTCTTCCATCGTGCGAACTACTTTCAAGCCACGTCCGCCACCACCATGGGCCGCCTTAATCGCAACTGGCAGACCATGTTCTTTAGCAAATGCGGTAACTTCTTCATGCCCAGCAACTGGATCCTTGGTTCCAGCTACAAGCGGTGCGCCTGCCTTCGATGCAATTTTGCGCGCAGAAACCTTGTCACCAAGTGCGCGAATCGCTTCAGGGGGAGGACCAATCCACGTTAATCCTGCATCTATAACTGCTTGGGCAAAGTTCGCGTTTTCAGAAAGAAAACCATAACCAGGGTGAACTGCATCTGCGCCAGATTCTTTAGCAACTGCAATTAGTTTCTCTATATCTAAGTAGGTTTGAGTTGCTGTTGTGCCGTTAAGTGAATATGCGGCATCGGCCATTTGTGTATGAATAGCTGTGCGATCTTCATCCGAGTAAACAGCCACACTCTGTAATCCATGATCCTTACAGGCACGAATTACGCGGACAGCGATTTCACCACGGTTGGCAATTAATACGCGTTTCATTGCATCACCTTAACCTCTGGCCATGAATATCCAAGTTGTCCAAATGCCTTTCGCAAAAATGGCATTGAAATTCCGACAACATTTGTGTAGTCACCCTCGATTGAAGGAATAAATGGCGAACTAAAACCATCGAGAGTAAAGCCGCCTGCTACATGTAGCGGTTCGCCACTTGCAACATAATCTGCAATTTCATCATCGGTCATATCGTCAAATGTAACTTTGGTGGTCACGATGCTAGAAATCTCTTTGTCTTTGCTTGTATCTATGATGCAGTGCCCGGTGTGCAGAAGACCTGAATGCGCGCGCACACGTGAAGCACGTTCGATAGCGATCTCGGGCGTAGCTGGCTTGCCAAGAGATAAACCCTCAAACTCAAAGGTTGAATCGCAGCCGATAATGATTGCTGGAAAATCAATCTGTTCGCGGATTGTATGAGCTTTGGTAATTGCTAAAGCAATAACCATGTCTGAAGGCGTCATGGCATTAAAGAAATCCGTTTCTTCATCAACATGGCTAACCATAATTGTTGGCTTTAATCCTGCAGATTCAAGTAGGCGGCGTCTGGACGCAGATGCGGAAGCTAAAACGATACGTGGCATAAGTTATGCGTTCTTTCGTGCGCCGAAAGTAATTTGGTGAGGCAGTGCTTGGCGAAGCTGTGGCAAACCATAGACACTTCTGCGGATTACAGGCTTCAACTCTTCGCGTTTATGGCGTGACATAACTAAATGAATCGCCAGTAGCTCCTCTGGAGTTGGCTCACCCTTTGTAATTGAAAACTCCATTACAGCGGAATATTTCCATGTTTGCGGGCTGGCAATGTGTCTCGTTTTGTGCGCAGTGTTCTAAATGCCTTGGTGATGTATGCGCGCGATTGATTTGGTTCGATGACCGTATCAATAGTTCCGCGCTCGGCAGCCAGATATGGATTTGCAAGTGATTCGTTGTAGTCATCAACTAACTGGGTACGAGTAGCAACGGGATCCTTGGCATCGGCGAGTTCTTTACGATACAAAATATTTACTGCGCCTTGTGCACCCATCACTGCAATTTCAGCGCTCGGCCATGCAAAGTTAATATCGCTACCCAAATACTTAGATCCCATAACAATAAATGCTCCGCCATATGCTTTACGTGTAATCAAAGTTACCAATGGAACTGAAGCTTCAGCGTATGCGTAGAGCAACTTTGCTCCGCGACGAATGATGCCATCCCACTCTTGCTCAGTTCCAGGTAAAAACCCTGGAACATCAACAAGAGTTAGGATTGGAATATTAAAAGCGTCGCAGAAACGTAAGAAACGTGCAGCTTTTTCGCTTGAGTTAATATCCAAAGTTCCAGCTAGCTGATTTGGTTGGTTTGCAATAATTCCAATCGATTCGCCTTCGATGCGGGCGAAGCCAACAACAATATTAGGCGCATACAGAGCATGAACTTCAAGGAATTCGCCCTCATCAACAAGGGCTTGAATTAGAACCTTCATGTCGTATGGCTGATTAGGGCTATCTGGAATCAAAGTATCTAAGGCGATATCTGTTACATTTTTTTCAAGTGTTTGGGTTGGGGGCAGATGTGGAACACCATCCATATTATTTGATGGCAGATATGAAAGCAGTGCCTTCACATAATCAATTGCATCGGCTTCATTTTCAGCTAAGTAATGAGAATTACCGGTACGAGTATTGTGAGTGCGCGCCCCACCTAACTCTTCCATTCCAACTTCTTCACCAGTAACGGTTTTAATAACATCTGGACCAGTGATAAACATGTGCGATGTCTCATTAACCATCACAGTGAAATCTGTAAGTGCTGGCGAATACGCTGAACCACCCGCGCATGGTCCAAGAATCAGTGAGATCTGAGGTATTACACCGGAGGAGCGAGTGTTTAGACGGAAAATCTTTCCGTAGCCAGCAAGAGAGGCAACGCCTTCTTGAATACGTGCACCACCTGAGTCATTAATACCAATAAGTGGAATACCACTCTTTAACGCGAACTCTGCGATCTTTACTATTTTTTCAGCATGAACTTCACCGAGCGATCCGCCCATGATGGTGAAATCTTGTGAGTACAGAGCGATTGGTCTTCCATCAACTGTTGCAGTACCAATAACTACACCATCACCGTAAGGACGGTTATTTTCCATCCCAAAGGCGGTAGAGCGATGGCGTGCGAACTCATCGATTTCAGTAAATGAATCTGGGTCAACGAGCATTTCAATACGTTCACGGGCAGTGTTCTTGCCCTTGGCATGTTGCTTTTCAACTGCGCGCGCCGAGCCAGCGTGTACCGCTTCCTCAATTCGCGCGCGTAGATCTTCAATTTTTCCGGCAGTAGTATGCAGATCACGGCTCATGCCCCTACGGTACATGTCATGGGCAAGCAAATGCTAAGAGCGGCACTGGATAAAGTGCTCATCAACTCTTTAGTTACGCAGTACTGGCGAGTAAGCGTGGTTGATGTCACCGCGTCAACCCAAAACCTTCTGGTGGAGCGCGCAAATGATGGGAAAGCCAAACCCGGAGATGTGGTCACTGCAAATTTTCAAAGATCAGGGCGCGGAAGAATGTCACGTACATTTGAAGCACCAAAAAATAGTGCACTCCTTTTTTCTTTCTACTTAGAGCCAGAGAGAGATAAAGAAGATTGGGGCTGGATTGCCTTAATTGCAGGAGTCTCAGTTGCTCAAACTCTCAAGCCATATGGAGCAAGTGTTAAATGGCCTAATGATATTTTGATAAATGAAAAGAAAGTTTCAGGATTAATTGCCGAAATCGCCGGAGAAGGCGTGATAGTTGGAATAGGAATAAATGTAGGAATGACCGCGCAAGAGTTACCTGTACCTACCGCTACTTCTCTGGCAATTGAAGGTGTAGAAAATATCGATCGAAACCATTTGTTAGCCAAGATTTTGTCTCAATTTGAAATAAATTTTGCAGCCTGGGACCAAGGTGATCAATCAATTGCCGAACTCTATAAATCCTTAAGTTCAACTCTTGGAACTAGAGTTCAGATTCATTACCCAAATGATCAAATCGAAAAAGGAGTTGCAATCGCAATCTCGCCTCGTGGAGAGTTGGTTTTAGACTCAGGCACTCATGTTCAAGCCGGTGACGTAGTTCATCTACGATAAGCCAGTGAGCAAGCCATTTCCGACAGTAGGCGTTATTGGCGCCGGGCAGTTGGCACGCATGAGTATTGCGCCAGCTACAGCCCTTGGCATCAACTTGTTGTTGCTAGCCAATGATTCAAATGACAGTGCTGCTCAAATCTCTCACCATGTAGTTGGTGACTACAAAGATCTGGAAACCGTTCGTGCCTTTGCACGTAAATGTGATGTCGTAACTTTCGAACATGAGTTAATTCCTTTAAGCATTATCAAGGCGCTTGAAGCCGATGGCGTTGTAGTGCGGCCAAGTTCAGCAAGCTTCCTCTATTCACAGGATAAAGCTGCAATGCGTGAACGTCTCAAGAGTTTTCCATCTCCTAAGAGCTGGGTTGTCACAGATGCTTCGCAAATAACAACCTTTCCTGTTATTGCTAAAGCAATTTCAGGTGGTTACGACGGGCGTGGGGTCTGGAGAGTTAATGATGGACTCGAACTAACTGCAGTTATTAAAGAGTTGGGAAAAGTTCTAGTTGAGGAGTTAATCGAGTTTGACTTTGAAATTGCGGTGATGGTTGCGCGCTCACCACATGGGCAAGCAACTACATGGTCACCAACACAAACAGTTCAGCGCGATGGAATCTGCACAATGACAATTTCACCGGCCCCGCTACTCTCTGATGAGTTGAACCAGAAGGCACAGAAGCTTGCACTGGATATTGCAGCTGAAATTGGAGTTATTGGAGTCATGGCTGTTGAAATCTTTGTAAAAGGTGAAGATTTATTTGTCAATGAGTTAGCAATGCGACCACACAACTCTGGTCACTGGACCATTGAGGGCGCAGTTACAAGTCAGTTTGAACAGCACCTTCGTGCCGTACTTGATCTGCCGCTAGGTAGCCCAGAAATGACGGCACCAATCGCAGTTATGGGAAATATTTTGGGTGGCGAAAAGAGAGATATGTATCGTCCATATCTTCACCTAATGGCACGAACACCTTCACTAAAATTTCATCACTACATGAAGGAAGTACGCTCAGGCCGCAAGATTGGCCATGTTAATTTGCTGGGAGATAACCTCGTAGAATTAACCCAGGAAGTTCAACATGCACTTGATTACCTGAGCGGAGAAATTGATGAGTGATGTAGCAATCATCATGGGATCAGATTCTGATTGGCCAGTGATGGAAGAAGCTGCCAAGGTTCTAGATCACTTGGGAATTTCTTATGAAGCAGATGTTGTTTCTGCACATCGCATGCCCATTGAAATGGTGGAGTTTGCACAAAGTGCACAAAGCAAAGGTTTCAAAGTAATTATTGCGGGCGCAGGTGGAGCAGCACACTTACCAGGAATGGTTGCATCTTTAACAACCCTGCCGGTAATTGGCGTGCCTGTTGCACTTAAGAATCTTGACGGAATGGACTCTTTGCTTTCAATCGTACAGATGCCCGCCGGCGTTCCTGTCGCAACGGTTGGAGTCGGAAACGCTAAGAACGCCGCATTGCTGGCAGCACGCATCTTAGGAATTTCAGATGCTGCGATTAGTTCGAAAGTTGCAGATGCCTTAAAGGAAATAAACATTGAGGCTAAAGCAAAAGGCGCCAATCTCACTGCGCGTCGAACACATAAGACAGGTTTTTAGTTTTTCTTACTATATTCAATCGCCGGGCAGCGATCCATTACAGTTAATAAACCTGCAGCTTGTGCACGTTCTACAGCATCTTGATCTATAACATCGAGTTGCAGCCACACGGCTTTTGCTCCGATTGCAATCGCTTCATCTACAACTTTTCCGACGAGATTTGAATTTACAAAGCAATCAACGACATCAACGCTCTGAGGAATTTGCGCCAGAGATTTATATCCGGTCTGGCCATGAACAACTTCGGCCCGAGGATAGACCGGGATTATTAGATGGCCCTTTTCTTGCAAGAGTTTGGCAACTCCGAAGGCGGCACGCTCCGGGTTGTTTCCAAGACCAACTACAGCCCAAGTTTTCATTGCAAGGACTGCGTCGATAGTTTCTTGCTCGTTAATCTGTACGCCCTAGCGCGTGGAATTTCCATCCGGCAGAACGCCATAAATCGCGATCAAGCATATTTCGACCATCGATAATTATTTTATTTTTAACTAGTGGAGAAATCTTTGTTGGGTCGATTGCGCGATATTCCTTCCACTCAGTTAAATGCAGGATTAAGTCGGCATCTTTAACAGCATCGGTAACCACTTCAGCATATTGAAGATTTGGAAAACGCTTGCGTGCAGGCTCTATGCCCTTTGGGTCATGCACAACAACATGTGCCCCAGCTGCCTGCAACTGAGCAGCAATGTCTAAAGCTGGAGAATCACGCACGTCATCGCTATCTGGCTTGAAAGTTGCTCCAAGAACGGCGATTTTGTACTGCGTTAGATCATCTGAAAGTTCGCTGCGGACAACGTCAATAACTCGCTGACGCGCACGAAGGTTAATTGCATCGATTTCGCGCAAGAACTCAAGAGCTTGCTTTGCGCCAAGCTCTTCGGCACGCGCCATAAAGGCACGGATATCTTTTGGCAAACATCCGCCACCGAAACCAATACCTGCCTGTAAGAATTTATTACCGATACGGGGGTCGTAACCAATTGCCTGCGCAAGAACGGTGACATCGCCACCAGCTGCTTCGCAGACTTCAGCCATTGCATTAATAAATGAAATCTTTGTTGCAAGAAATGAGTTTGCTGCAACTTTAACTAGTTCAGCCGTTGGTAAATCTGCACGAATCCATGGAGTTCCAAGTGCGATTACGGGCTCATAAACTTGCCTTAAAATCTCTTCGGCACGATCATTTGCAACACCAACCACTAAACGATTTGGTGTCAAGGTATCTTCCACAGCAAAACCTTCGCGCAGGAATTCAGGATTCCATGCAAGATCTGCATGCGGTGCAGTTATTGCTAACTCATCACGTAGCGACTGAGCAGTTCCGACCGGAACAGTTGATTTTCCAACAACCAAAGATCCAGCTTTAAGATGTGGCGCAATCTCGGCAACCGCTGAACGCACATACGTTAAATCTGCGGCTAGGCCATCCTTGCTCTGTGGTGTTCCAACACAAACAAAGTGAACATCAGCATCTTTGATTGCTGAAAAATCAGTTGTGAAAGAAAGCCGACCAGTTTTCATTTCTGCGGCAAGCAAAGTATCTAGGCCTGGTTCATAAAAAGGGAGCTCGCCTTTTTGCAGCATCGCTACTTTATTTGGGTCGGTGTCTACGCCGATTACGTTGAAGCCGAGTGAAGACATACATGCTGCATGTGTGGCACCTAAATAGCCGCAGCCGATAACTGAGAGTTTCAAATCCATGGGCGCGAGTTTACTTCAGCGCTCCGCAAGGGTTTTCATCGGCGGTACGAGTCTTGAATTTATCAATCACAGTTGGGGTTGCAGATGCGCTGGCAGATGCGCTGGAGGATGCCGAAGGAGACGGGGTAACTTCATCAATAAGTGGCAGATCTTCCCGTAATCTATTGAAAAGATCTGGGGCTAGTACTGAATCCCAGGTCACAACCGAACCAAGACCATCCACTCGTGCATTTGCATTTCCCAAAGGAATCGTCAGAGTTCGGACTTTACTTGGCGAAAGATTTTTCAGCTGCTTGGCTAAGACTATGAGGTCATTACGATTGAGTTCAGAGTCGGTCTGCACCGTTGCAATCGCTGCATTAAAGAAATTTACGAGTTTGATTGGATTGAGCAAGACACCTGTACTTGTTACTTTGCGAAGTACGGCACTCATGAACTGTTGCTGACGTTGCATGCGCCCAAGGTCGCCCATACCATCGAAGTCACGTGTTCGAACATATTTCAAAGCTTCTACTCCATCGAGAGTATGTATCCCGGCTGCTAAAACAAGATGGCTTTTAGGATCATCAATGTCTCTCTTTGTGCAAACTTGGATTCCACCTAACGCATCCACGATATCGGCAAAACCGGCAAATCCAATCTCAATGTAATGATCTATTTTTACATTTGATTCTTGCTCAATAGTTTGAATAAGTAATGGCGCACCACCCCAAGCAAAGGCAGCATTAATTTTTCCTGGAGCTGCAGCAACAATTTTACCTTTGTATAAAGAAGATTCATGTTCAGGAATTGTTACTAGAGAATCTCGAGGAATCGAAATAATCGTTGCTTTATCTCGTGCTTTGCTGATGTGAACCAAAAGCATGGTGTCTGATCGAGCCCCAGCTGCCGACTTTGTAGTACCAACGCGTAAGAGTTTTGATTGCTCTTTAGTTAATCCAACACGTGTATCAGATCCCACAAGTAAGTAGTTAAGTGCAGAGGTTGGTTTATCGGGGCGCTTAGTAAGTGAACCAAATACATCAACGCGATTAATGGCACCGCTTACTTGGCCTAAACCCAGCCAAGAAAATGCAGAGATGACGACCACAGCCAGAGATAGTGAGGTAATAATCCGTATTGGTCGCGTCGCTTTCACCGGGTAAGACTACTTGGACGATACGGTGTGGGGGTTATGGAGACATCAGCAAACGCGTTATATGGCTCACCGGAGCCTGAAATCTCGGTGATCCTGCCAGTTCTCAATGAATCCAAATATTTAGAAGAGTCTGTGAATGCGATTCTTGATCAGGATTTTGCTGGCTCAATTGAGATTATTCTGGCGGTTGGACCATCGCATGATGGAACAGAAAGAATTGCACAGGAGTTAGCTGATAAAGACTCTCGAGTTGTTGTAGTAGCAAACCCAACTGGTCGTACTGCAACAGGTTTAAATCTTGCCGTGGCAGCAACAAAGTATTCAATTATCGTGCGCGTTGATGGCCATTCAAAGATTCCAAAGAATTATCTCGCGCTGGCCTTTGAGATTTTGAAAGAGACGGGTGCGGTAAATGTTGGTGGCATTATGGCCGCCGAAGGTCAAGGCATTTTTGAAAACTCAGTTGCCCGTGCCATGCGTAGCCCACTAGGAGTTGGTGCATCACGTTTCCACACTGGTGGCCAATCAGGCTCTGCCGATACTGTGTATTTAGGTGCTTTCAGAAAACAGGCTTTGCTTGCTGTCGGTGCATTCGATGAGAGATTTACTCGAGCACAAGATTGGGAGTTGAATTTTCGATTACGTGCAGCTGGCGGAGTCGTGTATTTCGATCCGCGCTTAGTCGTTACCTATCGGCCGCGAGGAAGCGTAAAGGCGCTTGCGAAGCAGTATTTTGAATATGGACGTTGGCGTCGAGTAGTTTCGCGCAGACATGAAGGAACAATCAACTACAGATATCTCGCTCCACCCTTTACTGTTATTGGAGTATTTTCATCAATCTTGCTTGGGGCAATTGTTTCGCCACTTCTTTTCATCCCTGCATTGACGTATGCATTATTTATTCTTCTTGCATCGGCAAAAATTGGAAGATCTCTGGCTGAATTTGTTTCTTTGCCACTTATTTTGCTCACCATGCATATGACATGGGGCATTGGCTTTCTAACCTCGCCAAAGTCGTTGGCCCCTAAGGTAGCCTTACGACCGTGAGCACACCGCTGCAGGTCTACGAGCCATTTCGCGCTGGCCTGCCGCCACTTCGCAAATACTGGAAATCCCTTTGGTCGCGCCGCACTTTCATCGCAGAATACTCACGCTCTGAACTTCGCGAACAGCATTTCGATTCAGCATTTGGCCAGTTATGGCTGATTCTTAACCCGCTACTTTTATCAGCGGTGTATTTCCTTCTGATAGTCATCATTCGCGGCTCATCCGATAGCACGCGGTATGCGCATCTCACAGCGACTCTTTTTCTTTTTTACTTAGTATCGAACTCTCTTACCGGTGGAGTGAAATCCATAACTGCAGGCCAGCGTTTAATTCTAAATACGGCATTCCCTCGCATCATGCTTCCAATCTCGGCAGTAGTGATTTCAGCAATTAAATTTTTGCCTACACTGGCGGTTTTCTTGGTCATCCGAACCGTGCTTGGACTTTCATTTGCTTGGCAGATGTTGTGGGCAATTCCAATACTGCTCATTGCTTTGTTATTAGCTTTAGGATTGGCTATTACGATTTCCTGCATAAATGTATATTTCAGAGATATCGCAAATTTTCTGCCGTATATGACACGGACACTTCTTTATTTGTCACCAATTCTTTATGAAGCCAGCGATCTGCAGCCAAAACTAAGGACCCTTCAACTATTCAATCCATTATTTCCAATTCTTGATAGTTGGTCCCGTGCATTAGTTCATGGTCAAGTCCCACAACTTTCACAGTTGCTGATTGCACTTGGCTGGGCAATTGGAATCTTTTTAATAGGTTCATATTTCTTCCTATCAAGGGAGCGTGAATTTGCCGTCCGTCTCTAGTTCTCACAAAACCAATGAAATTGCAGTTTCGGTTCGCGACCTTGGTCTTACATATACAACTGCCATTGAACGCCGACCAACTTTAAAAGCGCGCCTTAAAGCTTTTGGTAGAGGTGGAAAACAAACACGCGTGATTCATGCACTTGATCATGTAAACCTTGATGTCGAGTATGGACATGTTTTAGGAATTATTGGCACTAATGGTGCAGGTAAATCTTCACTCATGCGAGTAATGGCGGGAATCGTGCCACCGACGCATGGCCGTGTTGAAGTATTCGGAAGCGTAAGCACCTTGCTGGCCCTGGGCGTCGGCTTCAATCCATCATTGTCTGGGCGCGATAACGTCTACCTTGGTGGTTTAGCAGCTGGAATGTCGCGCGAAGAAATCGATGCACACTTCGAAGAGATCGCTGATTTTTCAGAGCTAGGTGAGGCCATCGATGCGCCGATGCGCACATATTCATCGGGAATGTACGCCCGTTTAGCTTTTTCTGTTGCCGCCATTGTGCGCCCAGATATTTTAATTGTTGATGAAGCGTTGAGTACCGGCGATGCAAAATTCAAAGAGAAATCTTTGAATCGAATAAAGGAATTACGAAGCGATGATCGCGCCCTCATTTTGGTAAGCCATGCAATGGCGACCTTGTTAGATGTTTGCAACGATGTTGCATGGCTGCACAAAGGAAAGCTTATTCAACGTGGAGATCCAGCCACGGTAATTAATGCATACCGTGAATTTTTGCAGGTCGGAAAGAGCGCAGCCATCGATGAGGACGTCTAAAGCTTTTATTGCATCTCTTCTAGGCTTTTTATTGTTGGCACCAACTGCCAACGCCGTAGATGTACCAACGGTCTTTTCTTTCCACGGTTCGGGTTATGGACATGGCGTGGGTTTGAGTCAGATGGGCGCCAGATCTATGGCCTTAGCTGGGAAAAATTCGACTGAGATTTTGCAGTATTTCTACAAAGATGTTGCGATTGAACAGAAGGATGATTCAAAGATTTTACGGGTCAATATCGGTCATTTACTTACAGCTGCAAAGATTACAAACACCACTAAAGATACTCTGATTAACATTTATCAAGGCGACATAGGGCAGCAAAACGATGCAACTCCTTTGGCATCAGGCACTTCTCTTAGTTTTTCAATTATCGGTTCCACAGTGAGTCCAAAAGTCTTACTAGGAAAATCTACGCAAACGCTTACCCGTAATAGGGTTTTTACTATCCGTTGGAGCGGCACTCGTTATCTAGATGGTCCAGAGTCTGTAGTTTCCGTTACTCACTCTGGCTCATCTCAAAAATACCGATATGGACAGATGCAGATTAAGGCGGTCAAAAGCGCCTCCGGTTATCGAATCGAACTTACAAACTTAGTTCGCCTTGCAGATGAATATCTATGGGGAGTAAGTGAGATGCCCTCATTTTGGCCAACCGCTGCAATAGAGGCGCAGGCAATCGCTTCTCGGACATATGCCTTGAGCAAGGCCGGCCTATATAGAACGGCTTGCGATTGTGATTTATATGGAGAAATCTCAGATCAAAAATTCTTGGGATATTCCAAGGAGCTTGAAAAGAAGTATGGAGTGATTTGGAAAGACACAATCACACGCACCACTGGCTTAACAATTACACAAGGTGGGGCAGCGATTACAGCTTACTTTTTCTCATCCTCTGGCGGAAAAACCGAGTTGGCAATTAATGCGTGGGGCAGCGCCCGTAGCTATACGCAGATTGTTGATGATCCCGGCTCGCTGGACTTAACGTTGAACCCCCGCTTTGTTTCATGGGATCGCGAAATTCCACAGAGCGTTATTGCAGCAGCATTTCTCTTACCCGATGTGGTTTCCCTTGAAATCCTCGGCAATAACGAGAGCGGAACGGTTAGCCAGATTCAAGCAACTTCAAGTACTGGAGTACAAGAGGTTTTGCGAGGTGAAACATTTAGAAGTCGAACAAAGATACCTTCAGCATGGTTTGCTCTAGTTGGCGTGCAAAACTGAATTAAGTCCGCCCCATGATCCAGTGCGATTAATCGCTTCAATTGCACCATCAAGTGAATTACGGCGAAAGAGTAAGTTATTTCCACCAGATAAAACCGAAGCTTTTACAATTTCACCATCGGGAAGTCGAACTTTAGAAGCAGCAGTGATGTAAGTACCCGCTTCAATAACACAGTTATCACCTAGCGAAATTCCGCAACCAGAGTTTGCTCCAAGAAGTGATTTTTCACCGATTGAAATTACCTCTTTACCTCCACCGCTGAGCGTGCCCATAATCGAGGCGCCGCCACCAATATCGGTACCATCGCCAACAACTACTCCAGCTGAGATACGACCTTCGACCATTGAAGTTCCAAGGGTTCCGGCATTGAAGTTCACGAAACCTTCATGCATAACTGTGGTGCCCGGTGCCAAATGTGCGCCAAGGCGAACGCGGTCAGCATCTGCAATTCGAACTCCACTTGGGATTACGTAATCAACCATCCGAGGGAACTTGTCGACTGAAAAAACAGTGATATGGCCGTACTTAGCTTTTAAGCGCGCACGTGTTAAATCAAAATCTTCGACGGCACATGGCCCAACCGAAGTCCAAACAACGTTATTGAGCAGTCCAAATATTCCATCGAGTGAAACACCATGGGGTTTAAGCAATCGATGAGACAACAGATGCAATCTTAAATATGCATCAGCGGCATCTTTGGGAGCGGCCGTTATGTCGATTTCTACACTTATGATTTCCCGAACAACGCCGCGCACTTCATCGCTTCCTACAAGTGCGGTGAGTTCTGCTGGAACTGCACTTGTGAGTGAGCCAAGTGCTGGTGATGGAAACCAAACATCGAGAACTTTGCCAGCGGCCACCGTTGCAACTCCATGGCCAGATGCGAGAGTCGTCATGTACTAAGCCTAACCCCTATCCTTGCCTGCATGCGCATTGCAGTCTTTTGTTCTTCATCGCCAACTATTGACCAGAAGTATGTTGACCTAGCTTTTGAACTTGGCACAGCGATTGCTGGCCAAAGATGGGAGTTAGTTAGCGGTGGCGGCCATATCTCGATGATGGGCGCGGTTTCGCGTGGTGCCCGCGAATCTGGCGGGCGAACCATTGGTGTAATCCCACAGGCATTGGTAGATATTGAATTTGCTGATCACGATAATGACGAATTACATGTCGTTGAAACTATGGGAGAGCGCAAGGCGTTAATAACAGATATCGCAGATGCATTTATAACTTTGCCCGGAGGAGCAGGAACCCTGGAAGAGTTTTTTGAAATATGGGTAGGGCGCTATTTGAAGTTTCACAACAAGCCCGTAGTTATTTTGGATCCATTTGGAATTTATGACCCGCTGCACGAATTAGTTGAGCATCTGGAAACCGAAAATTTCATTAAACCAGGAATGCGCGAATTAATTTCGTGGACAACTACTGTCGATGAAGCACTGAATGCATGTCGAATATGACAAGTAATAATATTTCGATTACGGTAATAATAAAGGCACCAATCCAAGAAGTTTGGAACGCGCTAGCACACTGGGAAAAGCAAGGCGATTGGATGTTACAAACTAAGGTATGGGTGACATCGCAAATTACCGAAGGTGTCGGAACAGATATAAGCGCTTTCACCGGAATTGGTAGATTGGGAATTCTTGACACGATGTCAGTTACAACGTGGCAACCACCGCATACATGTGAAGTCGTTCATAGCGGAAAAATCATCAAAGGAACGGGTCGCTTTCATTTACGCCAGATAGATCAATCCACAACGGCTTTTGATTGGTCTGAAGTAGTAATGGCCCCTCGAGTTATTTTCCTAATGATTTGGCCCGCCCTTTATGGCGGAGTACGTATCTCGCTGGCGCGATTTTCTCGAACATTCCGCTAGAAGCAACCTCAGGGCCTTAAGGCAACGATTCCAGTAACCTTGCAACCATGAGCGATCCGACCACACTGGCACAGGTACTGGCATCGCTGCCGCAAGAGGAGCGGATTATCCTGACTCTGCACTACCTAAAATCTCTAAGCGCCGAAGAGATTGCGGTAATGCTCAAAGTGCCACAGCGCTCAGTTGATGTAGTTATTTCCAGTGGTAAGGCCAGGTTAAGCGCGATTTTAGGCTTATAGGCCTGGCAGGATTTCGCACTCACGCGCTAAATGCGAGATACTTCTCCTCTTGCACCTTCCCCGTCCATCTTTAAAGGAGTCCCCACATGGCAGCCATGAAACCCCGAACCGGTGATGGTCCAATGGAGGTCACAAAGGAGGCTCGCTCATTAGTGATGCGAATTCCTCTAGAAGGTGGAGGTCGACTAGTCGTCGAACTCAACTCTGAAGAAGCTAACAACCTCAGCGCCGCTTTGCATGCCGCGGTCGCATTAGTTAAGAAGTAATTCGCTAGCAGGCGATAGCCTTCATCGCATGTCCTGGATCTTAAAAGCAGCAAAGGCAGAGTTAGCGGCAGCAACATCGGCTAATTCAATCGCAATCGGTTTCAATAAAAAAAACGATTCCAGTTTTTCATTTACTGCTCCCGGAAATTTAATTGCCGATATCGAAAAACACTTCGATGTCGAATTAACCGACGAACTTACCTTTTTTGCCCCAACAGGAAAAGCTGGGGAGATTTTTGAAATTCCAGTAAGTGCAAATGGTTCAAATACTGATCGTCTTTTCTTAGTGGGGCTCGGAGACAGCTCCACAATTTCTATGAGAATCGCTGCAACTTCAATTGCGCGTAAAGTTAGAAGCAAGAACACAATGGTTTATTGCGCATGCGCGCTAAAAGCTGAAGATATCAAGGCTCACGCAATTGCTTTAACTCTGGGCGCCTACACCTGGAGTTTAAAGACAGGCGAAACTGCAGGAGTACCAACATTTATAGTTGCAACAAATGACAAGGGGTTAATCGATGCTGCTCTCACTATTTCGAAAGCAATTACGCGCGCTCGTGATTTGGTTCATACGCCTTCTAATATTAAAACTCCTGCGTGGATGGCTACTAAAGCTCAAGAGTTTGCTAAAGACACGGGGTTAAAGGTAAAAGTTTTAGCTGGAAAAGAGCTTAAAGAGTTTGGGGGACTTCGCGCAGTTGGTTTGTCATCACCAAAGCCAGGCCCACGATTTATTGAGATTGAATATTCACCTTCTGGTAAGAAAGGAATCAAGAGAGCTCTTCCACATGTTGTATTGGTCGGTAAGGGAATTACTTTTGATACAGGTGGCATAAATCTAAAGCGACCTTACGACAACATGATTGCGATGAAGAGTGACATGGCAGGTGCTGCCGCGATTCTTGCAACATTGACGGCCCTTGAAGAACTTCAACCAAATGTGCGAGTGAGTGCCTTGATGATGTGTGCCGAAAACGCCTTCTCTGGAACTGCCCAGCGCCCTAGCGATGTCATTACACACTATGGCGGTACCACAGTTGAAGTTATCGATACTGATGCAGAAGGACGTTTAGTCCTTGCCGACGGATTGGCCTATGCCGATAAGAATTTAGATCCAGATTACTTAATTGATATTGCAACACTGACAGGTGCGGCATCGTTAGGGCTGGGTAAGCAGTATGCCGCCATGTACACGCGCGATCAGAAACTTGCTCGGGATTTAGAAAAAGCCGGAAATGAATCTGGTGATCGCGTATGGCATATGCCTTTAATTGATGATTACAAAGATGCACTAGCAAGTGACATCGCAGATTTCAATCACTTAGCAAAGAAAGCCAAGTACTCGGCCGGCTCAGTTACGGCTGCGCTATTCCTTGAACATTTTGCAGGTGATCGCAGATGGGTGCACTTAGACATTGCAGGTACGGCGCGAAGTGAGACAGATTCGGGAGAAAATCCTAAAGGCGGGACTGGATTTGGGGTCCGATTATTAACTCAGTGGATTATGAATCTAAAATGAAAACCGATCCGCATGCATACGCCGAAAATTTCATAGTTGAAGACCATTTTAAATCTCAAGCTCGTGCACGTGGAGTTGAGGTTGGGGCCATCGACGTCACCCCTGGAGTCGGTGCATATCTTCGCCACCTAGCCTTCACGCTTTCTGCTCAATCAGTTGTAGAAGTCGGTACTGGTTCAGGCGTTGGAAGCCTGTGGCTACTCGATGGCATTATTAAGAGCGGGACTTTGACATCAATTGATGATGAAATGGAACATACTCAAATCGCAAAGTTAGCATTTGCAGATGCAGATATTGAAGCAAGTCGATACCGATTGATAACTAACTCGGTTTTAGATGTTATTTCTAAACTTACTGATAAGGCATATGACTTAATTGTTCTACGTCATAACCCAGAGGATCTTGCCTTTGTTATTGGCGAATCTCACCGTATTTTGCGTAGCGGCGGAGCGCTAGTTATTGACAATTTCTTCGGTGGGGCAAAGGTCAACGATCCAGCTCAAAGAGATCCAAAGACCATCGCCCTTCGCGAGGCTGGGAAAATCATTAAGAATGACACAGAACATTGGGTGAGTACCCTGCTTCCAGCTGGTGATGGATTGTTAGTTGCAACAAAGTTGTAGCAAGATATGAACATGATTTTTCCAAGAAAAAAAGCCGTAGACACCGCTGGCCCATGGTGGGAATCTAGTATTCCTACAAAGAGTTCTCGCAGCAAAATCTTTATAACCGCGCTTCTAGCAAGTTGTTTAGGTGGCTTCCTTGGTGTCACCGCAACTGGTGGATCTCTTTTAAGCGGTGCCAATATCGTTAACTCTTCAAGCACAATTGAACGAGCACCCGACTCGGTTGCCGGAATCGCACAGCGCGTATTGCCTTCGGTTGTTTCTATAAATACTCGATCATCAAATGGCGGAGGTACGGGTTCAGGTTTTGTATTTGATAGTAAAGGTTATATTTTAACCAACAACCACGTAATCTCAGATGTAGCTGATGGAAATGGAACACTTCGGGTAACTCTAAATAATGGTGATGTCTACGATGCAACTATCGTAGGACGGGATGCATCATATGATTTAGCGGTTATTAAGATTTCAGCAACGAATCTGCCAGCGCTACAGTTTGGAGATAGCGATAGTGTCGCGGTTGGTGATGCAGTTATTGCAATCGGCTCTCCGCTTGGACTTTCTGGAACAGTGACCCTAGGAATTATCAGTGCAAAAGATCGCCCCGTAACAGCTGGTGAATCCAATACAGAGAACTCATTTATTAATGCATTACAAACCGATGCTGCAATCAACCCTGGAAATTCCGGTGGACCATTAGTTGATGCAACAGGGGCTGTTATCGGAGTTAATTCAGCAATCGCTTCCCTTGGTTCTACCTCACAAACTGGCTCGATTGGTTTGGGTTTTGCTATTCCAATTAATCAGGCACGCAAGACTGCAAATCAATTAATTACTTCTGGCAAGGCTACATATCCAGTGTTAGGCGTCTCCCTTGATATGAATTTCACAGGGGTTGGTGCACTTGTTGCAAAATCTCCCGCAGCGATTTTGCCAGGTGGACCAGCGGCAAAAGCTGGATTAAAAGCCGGAGATATCATTATTGAGTTTGAGGGCAAGGCGATTAATACGCCTGAGGAGCTAATCGTGGATATTCGCGCTAGAAACGTGGGCGACAAGGTCACACTTACTTATTACCGCAACAGCAAAGAAGTCACTGTCTCTTTAACCTTAGTTGCTGGCAAGAATTAACTTCAGCTTTGAAGGTAGGCTTGCACTATGTTTTTTGACATTGGCGCTGGAGAAATCCTTGGCCTAGCGGTTTTAGGAATGATCTTGCTAGGACCAGAGCGTTTACCCAAAGCTGCCTCCGAGGCGGCAAAGTGGGTCAAAAAGATTCGAGCGCTCTCGCAGACTGCCACAGCAGAACTTCGCGAAAACCTGGGGCCTGGTTTTGAAAATCTTCAGCCAGCGGACTTACATCCCAAAACTTTTGTAAAAAAGCAGTTGGGTGATCTTCTTGATGATAAACCAGCCGTTAAAGCAACGCGTCCTACCGCAAAGATTGATCCAGAGCTTATATGAGCCTTATCGACCTACTTGCCGATGCGCTAACAAAAGTTCAAGACCCTGAACTCCACAGATCAATTACCGACCTTGGTATGGTCGAAGATCTAAATGAAGAAAACGGCGCTGTTTCAATCAAAGTGCTATTAACAATTTCTGGGTGTCCAATGCAAGATCGCCTCCGCAGTGACATTACAACCGCGCTTTCCAATGTCGAAGGCGTTAAGAGCATTAATCTAGTTTTTGGAACTATGAATCAAGAACAACGCGATAACGTAAAAAAAGTTGTACGTGGTGGCCGTGAAAAAACAATTCCCTTTGCTCAACCAGAATCACTGACTCGAGTAATTGGAATTGCATCGGGCAAAGGCGGCGTTGGTAAATCTTCGGTCACGGCAAATCTTGCGATTGCATTTTCTAAAAAAGGCCTTCGGGTCGGTATTTTAGATGCAGATGTTTATGGACATTCAATCCCTCGTTTAATGGGATTAATGGGTCAGCGCCCAACAGCTATTGATCAACTCTTTATTCCACTTGAGGCTTTTGGCGTAAAAGTGGTGTCAATGGAGATGTTTAAACCTGAGCGCTCTGATCCAGTTGCTTATCGCGGACCATTGTTGCACCGCGTACTTGAGCAGTTGCTTTCAGATGCTTACTGGGGAGATTTGGATGTACTCCTTATCGATCTTCCACCAGGCACCGGCGACTTAGCTATTTCACTTGGCCAACTAATTCCTAACTCTGAGATTGTTGTTGTAACAACTCCACAAGTGGCAGCTGCAGAAGTTGCCGAGCGCGCAGGAAGAATCGCTCATCAAATTCATCAGCGAGTAATTGGCGTTGTAGAAAATATGTCGGAGTTTCCATGTCCTACCTGCGGTGAAAAGATTTCTCTCTTTGGAACAGGTGGAGGCGAAGAAACCTCTAAACGTTTATCTGCCCTTGTCGGAAGCGATGTTCCATTATTAGGAAAGATCGCATTTAATCCAGATCTTCGCACTGGTGGAGATGAAGGCGTGCCGATTGTTGAATCTGATCCAGAATCAGAATCAGCAAGAGCTATCGCACAGATTGCCGAAACATTAGTCAAGCGAAGTAAATCGTTACTGGGTGTCCGCTTGGGGATTACTCCGGAGAACAGTTGAAATCTCAAGCGGATTCGCGCGATAGCCACACCGCGATTCCAGCAAGACCAGATCTGATCCGCTTGGGTGTTGGTATTTTAGGAATCGGAACTTCAGGGCCACTTATTGCAATGAGCGCGATGCCGATTCCAACGTTAATTTTCTGGAGAAATCTTGGTGGCTCGTTATTAACACTTCCATTTGCACTTAAACATCGGCGCCACCGCGAAGGAATTAAATGGGCGGTTATTGCCGGTTCTGTCCTCGCAATTCACTTCGTAGGCTTCTTCTTGGCTATGCGATGGACAAGCGTTGCATCGGGTACCGCGCTGGTTGCACTTCAACCGATTTTTGCGGCAATCTTTGTAAAGTTAAGTGGTGGACATATTCCATCTAAAGCCTGGCTTGGAATGATTGTCAGTTTCGCGGGTGTTCTCTTGATTTCAGGTATCGATCTGCACATTTCGCTTCGCTCATTCTTGGGAGATCTCGCCGCATTAATTTCAGCGGCCCTTGCCGCTCTGTACATGATCGCGGGCTCAAAATCTCAGCGCACAGTAGAGACCACTGTGTACACAACGGTTTGCTACTTTGTGTGTGCGATAACTGCGTTGCCTATGGCTTTAGTGATGGGCTTTCCGATTATTAATTTTTCGGCTCGTGAGTGGTGGATCTTGCTCGGCCTAGTTTTTGGTGCACAGATCCTGGGTCACTCAATGTTTAACGCAGCTTTAAAACGCGTTTCTCCTGCCGTAGTTTCACTCATAATATTTTTCGAAGTTCCTGTTAGTTCACTGCTTGCTATTTGGTGGCTTGGGCAAAGCCCGCCACTTGGAATCCTCCCTGGTATTGCATTAATTTTGATTGGCTGCGTTTTAGTAGTGACCCGATCAAGGAGTTCAACTCTGGAACTTGCACCATGATCGATCTGCACACGCACACAAATAACAGTGACGGAACCGATAGCCCGCGTGACTTAGTCAATAAAGCTATTGCCCAAGGATTAACCGTGCTGGGTATTTCAGATCACGATACAACCTCTGGTTGGGAAGAAGCAGTGCAAACCTTACGTGGCGATTTGGCCTTAGTTCTTGGTAGCGAAATCTCTTGCCTGACAAATGATGGGATAAGTGTTCATATGCTTGGGCTTCTCTTCGACGGCGCACATTTAGAGATGCAGGTGATGCTTGAAGAAACGCGCGATGGACGCCTGCCACGTATGCGAAAGATGATTGAAAAGATGAAAGCTGCAGGTATCGATATCTCAATGGATGATGT
>CAITQC010000131.1 GCA_903894425.1 uncultured Actinomycetes bacterium | reverse complement strand
TTCCGTAACGACCAGGGGATCAAAACTTCTGCCAAAATTCCTGCTCGTTTTGAAGCAAAAGGTGCAATTGCAGAGTACGCCAGCGCAATGGCATTTGTTCTTCGCCTAGAACTTGGTGACATTACACCGAGCGCAAAAGTTGAAATTGGCTCAGTGAAACTCGAGTTTGATTTAACTGGCTCCATCGATGTTCTAGCCGAACGTGCTCGCCTTGAAAAAGATTTAGCTGCAGCCAACAAGGATAAGCAGACAGCAGAAGTGAAATTAAACAATGAAGGATTTATGGCCAAAGCCCCCGAGAGTGTTGTTTTCGAAATTCGCGAACGCCTAACTAAAACAAGTGCAGATATCGAACGCATCACCGCACAACTTGCTACGTTGCCGCAAGCATGATTATTTCACCCGATGATCAAGAGCGCGTCGATGCAATCGAACAAGCGCTCCTAGCCCGCTGGCCAGAAGTCCGTATTGATCCAACCACTGAACGAATTGCAGCTTTAGTAGATATTTTGGGCTCACCACAGCTGACTTATCCAACGATTCATGTGGGTGGAACAAATGGCAAGACCACCACAACGCGAATGATTGATTCTTTGTTATTTGCGCATGGCCTACGTACGGGTCGCTTCACGAGTCCGCACCTTGAAACTTATCGCGAACGTATTGCCATTAATGGCGAGCCCATTGACCCTAAAGAGTTGATCTTTGCTTACAACGATATTGCTGCTTATTTAGATTTGATGGATTCGAAGTTTGAACATCCAATTTCCTTTTTTGAAGCTGTGACAGCGTTGGCTTTTGCAGCCTTTGCCGAACACCCAGTTGATGCTGCAGTTATTGAAGTTGGCATGGGCGGACAGTGGGATGCAACAAATGTTGTCGATGCCGATGTTTCTGTAATTATGCCGATAGGACTTGATCACACGGAATATTTAGGAACAACGCTTCATGAAATCGCAGCTACTAAGGCTGGAATTATTAAAGAGGGAGGCTTCATAGTTCTTGCACAGCAAGAGCCAGAAGCTGCGAAAGAGTTGATTAGAAAAGCGGCAGAAGTTGGTGCAGATGTAGTGCGCGAGGGAATTGAATACTCAGTCGCTTCACGTGCAATTGCCGTCGGCGGCCAACTGCTTACGATTCAAGGTTTGCACGATACCTATGATGAAATCTTTTTGCCGCTTCACGGTAAGCACCAAGCTGCAAATGCGGCTAGTGCCTTAGTTGCCGTTGAAGCTTTCTTTGGTGATCAACCTTTAGATATCGAAGCAGTTCGTGCAGGTTTTGCTGCAGTCACTTCGCCGGGGCGATGTGAAGTGGTACATCGCGATCCAACTCTGATCCTAGATGCTGCACATAACCCACATGGTGCAAAGGCATTAGCCGAAACTTTGAAAAATGAATTTAACTTTGATGAAATCGTTGCAGTGGTTGGGGTCTTTGGAGACAAAGATGCTGCCGGGATTTTGCAAGAATTGGAACCAATCGTTGACCATGTGATCGTTACACAGAGCAGTTCTTCGCGGGCAATGAGTTCTGCTGAGTTAGAGAAGTTAGCTTCAGCAATATTTGGAAATGATCGAGTCTTTGAAGTAAGCGATCTACATGGCGCACTCGATCGCGCAGTTACCGATGCAACTAGACCACTGAGCGAAGACACTGTAGGAATTATCGTTACTGGCTCGGTAGTCACAGTTGGCGAAGCACGTACTTATTTGCGAAAGAGGTTTGCACAGTGAAGGTCTTAGGAGCATCAGTACTTGTCATGGAGAGTTTGACATTAGGTTTTGCTATTTTGCTTGCAACTAAAGACCACTCATCTACAGCCCTCATATATGGCTCAGTAATCTCACTGCTACTTTTTCTTACTGCCGGTCTTCTCAAGCGACGTTCAGGTTTCTATATCGGCACGATTTTGCAGATTTTCATGATCTCTTTTGGCTTTGTAGTCCCTGCTTTCTTTCTCATTGGGGTGATTTTTGTGGGGCTGTGGGCCGCGGCCATCATCGTGGGCCGTAAGGGCGAAGCTGCGCGAGCGGCCTTCATGGCGCAAGCAGGGGAAAAGGCCTAATAGACTAGGCGGGTGAGCACAGAGAAAACCCTGATCCTTGTAAAGCCAGATGGAGTCCGTCGTGGCTTAGTTGGCGAAGTGATTTCCCGTGTTGAAGCAAAGGGATATTCAATCGATGCGTTGCGCATGCTCAATGCTGATCGTGCATTACTCGAACAACATTACGCCGAACACATTGGTAAGCCATTTTATGAACCACTTGTTGAGTTCATGATGTCAGGACCAATTGTTGCAGTAGTTGCATCAGGCAATCGCGTTATCGAAGGTTTTCGTTCCTTAGCTGGTGTTACAGATCCAACTGTTGCCGCGCCCGGAACGATTCGTGGTGATCTAGCACGTGATCAAGGCACCAAAGTTGTTCAGAATATTGTGCATGGTTCAGATTCACCTGAATCAGCTGCCCGCGAAATTCAGATTTTCTTCCCTAGCTAATCAAGGAGTACAAAAGTATGAGTTCACAAAGCAGAATGTCCTTTATCGGCCGTGACATGGCCGTAGACCTTGGAACTGCGAACACGCTTGTTTATGTTCGCGGCCGTGGAATTGTTTTGAATGAGCCATCTGTGGTCGCAGTCAATCAAGATACTGGTGGAATTTTAGCCGTTGGTCTTGAAGCAAAGAAGATGATTGGCCGTACTCCTGGAAACATCGTCGCAATCCGACCACTTAAAGATGGCGTGATTGCTGACTTCGATACAACAGAGCGCATGCTTCGTTACTTTATTCAGAAAGTTCATCGTCGTCGTTACTTAGCAAAGCCACGCATCGTTGTCTGTGTTCCATCAGGTATCACAGGTGTTGAACAGCGTGCTGTGAAAGATGCTGGTTATGCAGCAGGTGCCCGAAAGGTTTACATCATTGAAGAACCAATGGCGGCGGCGATCGGTGCCGGACTTCCAATTCATGAACCAACAGGCAATATGGTTGTAGATATCGGTGGCGGTACTACCGAAGTTGCAGTTATTTCACTTGGTGGAATCGTTACGTCACTATCAATTCGCGTTGGTGGAGATGAGCTAGATCAATCGATTATTAACTGGGTTAAGCGCGAATTCTCACTACTTTTGGGAGAGCGCACAGCTGAGGAAATCAAGATGGCTATCGGTTCTGCTTATCCGCTGCCTGGTGAAAACGATGCAGAGATTCGTGGTCGTGATTTAGCAACAGGTCTGCCTAAGACAATCGTTGTTTCAGCTGCTGAAATCCGTAAAGCTTTAGAAGAACCAGTAAATGCAATCGTTAACGCAGTTAAGAGCACACTTGATAAGACTCCTCCAGAGCTTGCATCAGATTTGATGGATCGTGGAATTGTGCTTACTGGTGGAGGAGCATTACTCAAGGGTCTTGATGAGCGTCTTCGCAAGGAAACTGGAATGCCAATTCACGTGGCAGAGCGTCCATTGGATGCAGTTGTTGAAGGTTCCGGTAAATGCATCGAAGAGTTTGAGGCTTTAGAGAAGGTCTTAATCTCTGAACCACGTCGATAGGTTTAATAGAAGATGCGTTACGGCGGTGAGGGTCGTACTCGTCTTCTCCTAATCATTTTGATTGTAACTTCGCTATTTCTAATTACTTTGGATCTGCGCGGAGTGTCTGTCCTTGATGGCGCTAAACAAGGAACGCAAACAATCCTGTCCCCTTTTCAAAGGGCCGGAAATGTTGTTTTGTCTCCGGTAAAAAACTTTGTTTCAGATATAACTCACCTTGGTCGTACCCGCAGTAAGCTTGAACAATTAGAGGCTGATAATGCAAAATTGAAATCAACTCTGTTAAACCGTAAGAGTGCCGATGCAGCGCTGAAACAACTTGAGGCGATTTTAGATTTAGCAGGAACTGCAAGCTACAAAATAGTAAACGCTAAAGTTATCAGCCAAGGATCTAGCCAATCATTCTCACAGACAATAACAATTGATATCGGCACTAATGCGGGAATTAAGAAAAACATGACCGTGCTTTCGCAAGCTGGAATTGCAGGGGTTGTGAAAGAGGTTTACCCAACGACTGCCTTGGTAATGCTTGCCTCTGATCCTTCTTTTAAAATCGGAGTCCGTATCGCAGGTTCTCAACAAATCGGTATTTTGTCAGGCCGGGGAACACGTTCAGGGGCGCTTCAATTACTTGATAATTTAACCGATATAAAAGTAGGGGATGTTTTATTAGCCCGTGGCAGTGTTGCTAATCGTCCATTTGTTCCGGGAGTGCCCGTGGGATATGTAACGGCCGTCGATAACTCAGCTGGTGAAATTGCACAAAGTGGAGCCGTTCGTTATTACACAAACTTTACCGGCTTAGGTGTTGTAGCCGTGGTACTAAGTGCGCCAGCAGGTAATCCAGGTGATGCTTTGATTCCACCTAAACCAGTTCCTACTCCGATTCCTACGGTTACGGTTTACGTAACTCCCTCACCGTCACCAACCGAGTAGCGCTAAATGTTGACCCGACAGATATCTCTTTCTGCGCCAATTTTTCTTATTGTCTACCTCTTTCAAGAAGCAGTGATAAACCAATTCAAACTTCCAGGTGGTGGGTTTTCTGTATTTGTAATCTTTGCTTTGGTATGGGCAGTAATTAGTACGCCAGAGGTTGCAGCGTTAACGGGCTTTGGTGCAGGTATTTTGATGGATATGTCGCAAAGTGCTGCCGGCCCAGTGGGACAGTGGACTCTGATCATGATTCTTATTTGTTATGCAGTTTCATACCTTGGTTATGGTGATGACAACATTAATGGAAATCCAATTGGAGTAATCTTTTTCGTAGTAACGGCAAACTTAGCGTCGCAGGTTTTATTCCTTGCAAGTGGAGCGCTGCTAGGCGTTGCAACGGGCAGCTTTGGCCAGGTTCTTATTACAATTTTTGGAAATTCACTTTGGATGTTAGCTTTCACACCAATTGCTCTACCTTTCTTTTCACTTCTTCATAACTTTATATTTGAAAAGCGCTCGATATGAATCAGCGCTCACGATTGAGTTTGCTTGTAGTGCAAATCTT
>CAITQC010000130.1 GCA_903894425.1 uncultured Actinomycetes bacterium | reverse complement strand
TTTATCGTATCAATCTATGCATTTCGATTCGCATCATTACTCAAAACTATCAATGAATCCGTCATAGACACACACCTACACAAACAAACAAACAAAATACACACATTTCAGACAACATCTGCAAATATATATATCTATGCATCTCGATTCGCCTGATTTGCAGGATCAAATGCTTCAAGAAAGCGATCAAAGGGAAACTTTGAATCGATAAAGATATGGCTGCCACCGGGCATCATTACCGTAATGTCTGGGATACCTGATGAGTCGGCATCGGTCGTTGATTTCTGACGTGAGTATTCATGACCCTCGCGAAGTCCCGCGCCTTGTAATAAGAGTTCGAGCTGAGCTTCGCCGAACTTTCCGCGAACCTGTGAGTTAGTAAGTGCGCCCGCAATCTTTTTAGTTTCATCAAAGATTGATTCAGATGCACGACGCATCTCAAGAATAGTTGTATTGAGTTTGGCTTCAGCTTCAGTGCGAATTCGATTTGCTTCATTTGCCTGTGTTGAAAGTTTTTCAACTGACTCTTTCATGGCAACGAGTTCGGCATTTAACTTAACTGCAGATTCAGTTTTGCTTCGTTCGGCTTCAAGTTGAGATTTGTAATCATCAAGGAGTGCGCGGTCGGCCACCGAGGATGCAGAGTTAACTCGGGCGATGAGGTATCCAATGGCTGCGCCAGCGGCCAGGCCTATGAGAAGCGTTACTAGGTATGCGGGCATGGGCCTATCGTGGCAGTTTGTACTGACAATCCCGCGTAGGCTCTACCCACTATGAGCCTGTCTATCGGAATCGTCGGTCTGCCAAATGTGGGTAAATCCACCCTTTTTAACGCATTGACCAAGAACAACGTCCTAGCCGCTAACTACCCCTTTGCCACTATCGAACCCAACGTAGGTGTTGTGGGCGTACCCGATGAGCGTCTGGCAAAGCTTGCAACGATCTATGGTTCACAAAAGCTTCTGCCAGCTGCACTATCTTTCGTAGATATCGCTGGAATCGTGAAGGGAGCATCTGAAGGTGCCGGTCTTGGCAATAAGTTCTTGGCCAATATCCGCGAAACCGATGCGATCTGCCAAGTTATCCGAGTGTTTAACGATGGCGATGTTGTTCACGTCGATGGTCGTATCGATCCAGCAAGTGATATCGAAACGATTAACACTGAATTAGCGCTCGCCGATTTACAAACAATTGAAAAAGCGATTCCACGACTTGAAAAAGAAGTACGAATCGCAAAGGAAAAAGCACCAGCGTTAGAAGCGGCAAAAGCTGCCAATGAATGGCTTCAATCTGGTCGTCCATTATCTCAAAGCTCAATTAGCCGTGAAGATTTAGCCGAACTTCATCTGCTCACCGCCAAGCCTTTTCTTTATGTTTTCAACGTTGATGCCGCCGAATTAAATGATGGTGAACTTCGAAAGAAGTTACAGGAACTTGTTGCACCAGCTGAAGCGATTTTCCTTGATGCGAAGACTGAAGCAGAGTTAGCTGAGCTCAGCGATGAAGATGCTTTAGAACTTTTGCAATCAATCGGACTTGAAGAGCCAGGTCTTGCAACCCTTGCCCATGTTGGCTTTAGAACTTTAGGTTTACAGACTTATTTAACTGCAGGACCAAAAGAGGTTCGCGCATGGACAATTCACAAGGGTGACACCGCCCCAGTTGCCGCAGGTGTTATTCACACCGATTTCCAAAAAGGCTTTATTAAGGCTGAAATCGTTTCATTTACCGATTTGATGGAAGCGGGATCAGTTGCCGAAGCGCGCGCTAAAGGAAAAGTGCGCATGGAAGGCAAGGATTACGTGATGGCCGATGGAGATGTTGTTGAGTTTAGGTTCAACGTTTAATCAAATTTTTTTAGGCATCTTCGGTAAGTCGCGGGCAACTTAGGCTATTTTTTCATAGCTGGATATACCTTTAACCCATGATGCGGAGAGCATTTTCACTGAGTGTTGCCATAAGTATGGCTTTGATTGTCACGACGCCTTCGGCATATTCGGCAGCAAAAATCGGAGCAACCTGCTCAAAGCTCGGTGCTTCAATAGTTATTTCTGGTCAACATCTTGAGTGCAAGAAAAGCGGAACCAAGAAAATTTGGACAAAGTCCGCACGGCCAATTCCTTCTCCCACGGCTGTTAGCGGTGTTGAAGTATTGATGACAAAACTTCAAGAAACCGTTCTTAATCAACCTTTGGCTTATCCAGTTTCTGGAGCTGCGCAGATTTCCTCGGCAATCGTTACGTTGCTCACTGGCGAAGAAACCGGCTGGCATCGCCATGATGCTCCACTTTATGGATATATTTTAAGCGGAGTTTTGCAAGTCAGTTATGACGGTGGAGTTGTTAAGACATATAAAACCGGCGATGCACTTTTGGAAGCAATAGGTACTTATCACAATGGCCAAAACTTAGGTAGTCAGCCAGTTCGAATTCTCGTTGTAAATATCGGAGCAAGCGGAGTAGAAAACACGGTGAAAAAACTATGAAGTTTCCCAAGCTAACTAAAGCTTTCTTGATAATTACCTTCGTTGCAATATTTCTTACAGGCATTGCCGTATCGAGCAATGGAGCGACGACTTCAACCAAGAGTGAGTTCAGTCAGATAATTAAAGTCACGCATGGCAAGGTGGATGCAACAAATAGCCAGAGAATTGATTTAGGAAATCCTGGCCCAAGTATGGGAGATGTACTTGCTTTCTATCTGCCACTAACTTCTTCTACAGCTGGATACTTAACAGGGACATTGACCGTCACTGGCAGCAATCAACCCTCGGAAGGCATGGAAGTTCGTGTCGCAGCTTTAACTTTTGTTATTGGTGCGCAATCTGATCAGATTGTCATAGGCGGAAGTGCTCTGTACAACATTGTTTCGCCGACTTTAGCGATAGGTCAGAAAACAATTAGACCTGTAATTGGCGGATCAGGAAAGTTTGCAGGTGCACGCGGATGGGCTGAGTCAGTTCAAATTGCTGATGGAACGTGGACGCATACGTTCCACATTGCTAAATTGACTCAGCGTTAGTTTGCGTTAAGCGCCGGTGTAGTACTTTGCAATTTCGCTAAGTGCTTTATCCAGCAACTCAAGGCCTAGCTTGGCATCTTCCACACTGATATTGCAGGGTGGGCACAAGTGAATGCGGTTGAAGTTATTAAATGGCATTAAGCCATTTTTCTTACAGGCCGCTACTAATTCATTCATGGCAGGACTTGAAGCACCATATGGAGCCAATGGTTCGTGAGTTGCGCGATCACTGACTAAGTCAACGCCCCAGAAAACTCCAGCGCCACGAATATCACCGATCACCTTGTGCTTCTTAGCTAATTCGGCAAGACCAGGACCCAAGATAGTTTCACCGATCATGGTGGCGTTCTCGAGCATCTTTTCTTCCTTCATGACATCGATAGTTGCAACCGCGGTTGCACATGCCAATGGGTGGCCCATATATGTAAGGCCGCCAGGAAATACCTTTTCATCAAATGTCTTAGAAACGTTTTCGCTAATAACTACTCCGCCAAGTTGCACATAACCTGATGTAACACCTTTAGCAAAAGTGATTAGATCCGGGACTGCGCTCTGGCTTTGGTAAGCAAACCATTTACCTGTACGTCCAAAGCCAGACATAACTTCATCGGCAATCCACAAAATCTTGTACTTATCGCACAGCGCACGAAGGCCTTCTAGGTAACCGGCAGGTGGAATTAATACACCAGCAGTTCCTGGAATTGATTCGATCAAAATGGCGGCAATGGTGTTAGGGCCTTCAAAGATAATTGTTTGTTCAAGATGTTCAAGTGCGCGCTTGCACTCTTCTTCTTCACTAGTAGCCCAGAAAGCTGTGCGATACAAATATGGGCCAAAGAAATGCTTGTGGCCATAAGCAAATTCATTGGGCATACGGCGTGGATCACCCGTTGCATTAATAGCAGCGCCTGTGTTGCCATGGTAGGAACGGTAAGTAGAAAGCACTTTGTGTTTATGTGTATGCAAACGTGCCATACGAATTGCGTTTTCAATGGCATCTGCGCCACCGTTAGTAAAGAAAACTTTGGAGAAATGATCGCCTGCTAATTCAACGATTCGTTGCGCAGCTTCATTACGTGCATCATTTGCATGTTGTGGTGCGATAGTTGTTAGAACTTCGGCTTGATCCTGAATTGCTTTGACAACCTTTGGATGCTGGTGTCCGATATTTGTGAAGACCAACTGTGAAGAGAAATCTAAATATGTTTTTCCTTCATGATCCCAAAACCGTGATCCAGAGCCACTTGCGATAGGCATGGGTGAAATTGCACCCTGGGCAGACCATGAGTGAAATACATATTTGCGGTCTGCGGCACTTACCGCGGCTTGCTTTGCTGGATCATTGATAGGTGCAGTCATGAAAGTGGCCTTTTAGCTAGTAGGTAGCGCCATCTTAACGCCCTGAAGTAGATTGCACCTATGACTCAGATAACGCATTGGATCAATGGCGCCTTAGATACACAAAAACCAGAACGTACGGGAGATATTTATAACCCGGCTACTGGCAAAGTTACCAAAACCGTTTCATTTGGTAATGCCGCCACCGTTGATATCGCTGTGCAGGCTGCTACAACAGCTTTTGCCCAATGGCGCCATAGCTCTTTAACCAAGCGTACCCAGGTTCTTTTTGCCTTCCGTGAACTAGTGCAGCAAAACAAAGAAAAGATTGCAGCCCTTATTACAGATGAACATGGAAAAGTATTAAGTGATGCAGCAGGTGAAGTAACACGGGGACTTGAAGTTGTTGAATTCGCCTGCGGAATTCCACATCTGCTAAAGGGTGGATTTTCTGAAGAAGTTTCAACTGGTGTTGATGTCTATTCCATTCGCCAAGCACTTGGCCCAGTTGCGATTATCTCTCCATTTAATTTTCCAGCGATGGTGCCAATGTGGTTCTTCCCAGTGGCAATTGCCTGCGGAAACACTGTCGTTGTAAAGCCATCTGAAAAAGATCCATCAGCTGCAATGTTTATGG
>CAITQC010000129.1 GCA_903894425.1 uncultured Actinomycetes bacterium | reverse complement strand
CAACCCATGGGGCTGCTCCATGGTGGAGCAAATGTTGTGCTTGCTGAAAGCCTTGGCTCGATAGGAACTTCTTTACATGCAGGACCAACCCGCAAAATTGTTGGCGTCGATATCAATGCAACCCATCACAAATCAGCAACTTCAGGAATCGTGACAGGTGTAGCAACGGCGATTTCATTAGGAAAAACTCTATGCAGCTGGGAAATCATTATTACTAATGAAGCAGGCGAACGCACATGTACTGCACGTATTACCTGCTTAATCCTTGCCGAACGAGCTTAGAGTTAAGAGTGTGCTCCGGTGCCAAGGTATGCCTCGCGCACAGCAGGATCATTGAGTAGGTCAGAGGCCTTTGCCTCTTTGACTACATTTCCTGTCTCCAAAATATAAGCACGGTGTGCGCGCTGCAAAGCTTGCTGCGCGTTTTGCTCAACGAGCAGAATCGTCACACCGGTCTTATTAATTTCGGTAATGATGCGGAAGATATTTGCAATCATCTGAGGTGCAAGACCCATGGATGGCTCATCAAGAAGCAAAACCTTTGGACGAGACATCAATGCGCGGCCAATAGCCAACATCTGCTGCTCTCCGCCAGATAAAGTTCCGCCAGCTTGTGAGATGCGTTCTTTCAAACGTGGGAAAAGCGTGTAGACCTTATCTAGATCCTCGCTCATCTCAGCCTTGCGATTCTTGCGGTGAAACTTTCCCATCTCAAGATTTTCAAGCACTGTCATTCCAGGAAAAATTCCTCGGCCCTCAGGTGCCTGCGAGATTCCAAGATCTACGCGCTCATGCGCTGGAACATTTGAAATATCTTGGCCATCAAAAATGATTGCGCCCGAAGATACTTTGCGCAGGCCAGAGATTGTCTTCAACGTCGTTGTCTTACCGGCACCATTAGCGCCGATCAAAGTAACGATTTCACCTTCGTTAACTACAACGGAGATTCCCTTAATCGCTTCGATCTTTCCGTAATGAACGTGAAGATCTTTAATTTCAAGACGCATCTGATGGCACTCCTAAATAGGCTTCAATAACCTTTGGATCGTTTTGAACTTTACTTGGTAGGTCATCGGCGATTTTGACTCCGAAGTCAAGGACTGCGACGCGATCAGAGATTCCCATGATTAATGACATATCGTGTTCGATAAGAAGCACGGTGTAGCCAGCATCGCGAATTCGCTTAATCAAGGCAGCGAGTTCTACCTTTTCGGCTGGGTTAAATCCTGCAGCTGGTTCATCTAGAAGCAATAGCTGTGGGTTTGTTCCCATAGCACGAGCGATTTCAAGGCGGCGCTGCACGCCATAAGGAAGGTTCTTCGCTAAGCGATCTGAATACTCATCGATTCCGATGAACTTCAAGATCTCATGTGCGCGTGCACGGTTTTCGCGCTCTTCACGGCGCGCACGTGGAAGACCAAACAATGCTCCAACTAGGCCACTCTTTTTATGCGCATCGGTTGCAGTGATTACATTTTCTAGGGTTGTCATGTCTCCCCATAAACGAATGTTCTGGAAAGTACGGGCGATACCCATCTGAGTAATCTCAAAACGCTTTTGCTTATTGATCTTAGTTCCAGCAAAAGTAATAGTTCCGCTCGTTGGCTTATAGACACCGGTGATAACGTTGAAAATAGTTGTCTTTCCTGCACCATTTGGTCCAATGAGTGCGAGGATTTCACCTTTTTTAACATTAAGAGTTACATCACCCAACGCTGTCACGCCGCCAAACTTCATTACGACGTTTTCAAGAGAAAGAAGAGTTTCAGACATTATGCGTTCACCTCTTTCTTAACAATTGCCTTTTCACGCTTTTTACGTGGGAGTAATCCATCTGGACGGAAGTTCATAACAACTACAAGAACTGTTCCGAATACAAGCAGGCGTGCATCTGAAATAAAACGGATTCGATCTGGTAGGTAGCCAAGGATCGTTGCACCTACAACCACTCCCCAGATATTTCCGATTCCACCAAATACCACACAGGAAAGAATCAAAATCGAAACATTGAGTGTAAACATTTCAGGTGCGATAAAGAGGTTCTTCGATGCATAGAGCACACCCGCAGCTCCACCAACGGCTGCACCTAATGTAAACGACCAAATCTTGTACTTAAGAGTTGGTACTCCCATAAGTTCTGCAGCATCTTCATCTTGGCGAATCGCTTCCCAAGCACGACCCGGACGTCGCACGCTCAGGCGGCGAATCATCCAGATAGTTAGCAGAATCATTATTACAACAACCCAGAAAAATACTTTCTGATCATCTAATTTGAACTTAAGAGGACCGATATCTGGGGGCATTGGAATATTTGCAATTCCATTTGGGCCCTTACTCCATGTTGAGTTCAGTACAACTAAACGAACGATCTCACCGAAACCTAAAGTAACAATTGCTAGATAGTCACCTCGTAGGCGAAGAGTAGGCAGACCAAGTAAAACGCCCGCCAACATTGCAAAACCGATACCAAAGGGCATGATCTCCCATGTATTTAAGCCTGTATGAGTTCCCATCAACGCCATTGTGTAGGCGCCGATTGCGAAAAATGCAACGTAGCCCAGGTCGAGCATTCCCGACTTACCGACCACAATGTTGAGACCAAGTGCCATCAAAACAAAGACGCCTACTGGGTAAACCAATACCGCGTCATATGCCGCGATTGGTGTTGCCAAGAAGGATGCTCCGGCAAATGGCAAGAGCCCAACTAGGAATATTGAAGTAAGCGCGATTGCTATGCGCTTGGGGCGATTGGCCTGCTCCCAAGTATTTGCACCCCAGTCGCGAAGATTCCAGTAGTTTCTAATTTTCATGAGTTAGGCCCTCGTTGTCTGAACGGCTTCGCCAAATAGACCATTTGGCTTAAAGAGAAGAACAAGAACTAAGACGATGAAGACAGTTACTGCCTTCCATTGGGTTCCAAGGACTGCTGAGGCATAAACCTCGAGCAAGCCAAGTGTGAGTCCACCGAAGAACGCTCCACGGATATTTCCAATTCCACCAAGGACTGCAGCGGTAAATGCGGCCATGCCCATCGTGAACCCAATGTTGAATTTCGTGTACTCAAATACTGTGATGTAGAAGAAGCCGGCAGCGCCAGTGGCTAATCCACCAACTAAAAATGTTGTAGTGATCACGCGATTCAGGTTTACTCCCATGAGTTTTGCAGCATCTTCATTCATTGAAACCGCGCGGATTGCTTTGCCCATCCGAGACAATTTAATGAAGCGCTCAAGGATAAAGAAGATGATGGCTGCGGCGATGATCGTGATTACTGTGTCGAGGCGGATGTTTGCACCCCATACTTCAGTCAAAATAATTTTTTCTAGTACGCGAGGTGAACCAACTGGTCGTGAGCTAGTGAGCAGGCGCATAACTTCTTGAAGCGCAATTGAAATGCCGATGGCAGAGATTAAAGTTGCCAGGCGATTTGTGCCTTTCATGCGCAGACGGCGATAAGCAACGAATTCGACAAAGACTGCCGTAAGTCCGGCAACCAACATCGACATGAGCAAACTTGTTACAAGCACTAAAGCTAACTTGAAACCTTTAGCGGGTTCAGAAGTCTGTGTGTAATGAAAAAGATCGCGGGATGTAATCACAGTTCCGAAAGTTCCCCACATGAAGATTTCAGAGTTCGCAAAGTTAATCATGCGTAAAACTCCGTAAACCATGGTGTAACCGAGGGAGATCAAAACATAGATAAATCCAAGGGCAATCCCTGCAATTGTCAGCGACCAGAACTGATCAATAAGTACTGAAAACATCGTGCTCCTTCGCTATTTCTTCTGCGCGAGTATAGAGGTACACCTTACGCAAGTGGTGGGTGTCTTGGCCTCTTTTGAAAGAGATTGCCAAGACACCCACCAACCTATTAAGCGTAAGCCTTAGTTAATTACTTAACTATGCCTGTGTTAACTAGAACACCGTTCTTTGATGTGAAACCAGCAAATAGTCCGTAAGAAATGTCGCCATTCTTGTTGAACTTAATTGTGTTTCCACTGATGCTCTTGCCTGAGTAAGCCTTTACATAAGCAAGCATCTTTGCGCGTGTTGTCTTTCCAGCCTTGATGCCAGAAAGCAAGATGTTAGCTGCATCGAATGACTCAACTGAGTACACACCAGATGAAACGCCCATCTTCTTCTTGAAGTCAGCTTCAACCTTCGCGCTGATTCCTGCAAGTCCGCCTACGCCAGTAATACGTGAACCTTCAGCTGCAGCTCCTGCAAGCTTTGGGAACTCCTGGTTGAAGACTCCGTCGCCACCAGCAAATACTGCTGTTGAACCTGAGTCACGAAGCTGCTTTACGAATACCGCAGCTTGGCTGTAGTAACCAGTGTAGATAACAACTGTTGCGCCAGATGTCTTGATCTTTGCAACTGTTGGGCTGAAGTCTGTAGTTGTATTTGGAACTGAGTCTCCACCAACAAGTGTTGCTCCAGCAACCTTCTTCAAACCAGCTTCAACGAAGCCACGAAGAGGTACTGCGTATGCTGATTGATCATCAAAAACAAATACCTTTGCATTTGCTGTGCCCTGTGTTGCGTACTTAGCCAACGCTGGACCCTGAAGGTCATCTTTACCTACGACGCGGTGGAAAACTGGTCCGCCGAAGTCTGGTGAAGTTGGCTCTGTTAGTGAAACACGAGTTGCTGATGGAGAGATAAGGACTAATCCGCCAGCCTTGTAATATGGAAGTGATGCGATTGTTGCACCTGAGTAAGCAGGTCCTACAACACCAAGAATGTTCTTGTTAGCGCCGATTCCTGGAGCAACTGTTGATGCAACAGCTGGATCTCCCTGATCGTCAACAGAGACAACCTTAATGTTGTAACCCTTGTTTGCTGCCATGAAAAGCTTTGCAGCGTACTTAACTGCGTTCTGCTCATCAATACCAGTTGATGCTTCTCCACCTGAAAGTGGACCCTGGTATGCAATCGTGTAAGTCTTAGTTGCTGCACTAGCAGTTGGTACTGAAGCTACGCCAAAAGCAACGGCTGCAGCAGTAACAATGGCAAGTGAGCCCTTGATCTTCTTGTTCATGTAGTGCCTTTCCTGTTCTTGTGTCCCGGGACAGGGAGGAGTTGAGGGTAATGGCAGGGGTTAGGGAATAACAAGCCCATATGAGCCTGATAAGAGCCTACTTCGTTTCATTTATGTAACGTTTTGTGCAGTATGTGAAGAACTACTGCTCGGGTACGGCATC
This sequence comes from uncultured Actinomycetes bacterium, assembly GCA_903894425.1. GTDB lineage: Bacteria > Actinomycetota > Actinomycetes > Nanopelagicales > Nanopelagicaceae > Planktophila. The sequence continues at coordinate 3,081 of CAITQC010000129.1, read as the reverse complement.
GGGGCTAATTACCGCCTCGGCCACCTGTTTCATAGTCAATCGGCGGTCCATGGCCGCACGTTGAATCCATGAAAAAGCCTCTGGCTCTGAGAGATTAAGTGCCTTCATCAAAATACCTTTTGCACGATCGATTATTTTGCGTGTTTCAAGACGGTCATGAAGATCTGCAACTTCGGTAGCAAGGCTTCGCATTTGCGCATGACGACTAATTGCAATTTCGATCGCTGGCATTAAATCCCCGATCGTAAATGGCTTAACAACGTAAGCCATTACACCGGCATCGCGAGCACGATCAACTAACTCTTTTTGCGAAAATGCAGTCAACATTAAAACTGGAGCCAGATCGATTATTTTTTCAGCAGCAGAAATTCCATCAAGTACCGGCATCTTCACATCAAGGATTGCTAAATCTGGTTTGAACTCATTAGCTAAATCAATTGCTTCTTGACCATTAGTTGCTTGTGCAACAACTTCGTATCCTGCCTCTTGTAACATTTCTACAAGATCCATACGGATGAGAGCTTCGTCCTCTGCAACCAGGATGCGAACACTCATGTCCAACTCATCCTTTCGAAGGTGTAACTAATGTGCCCCGAGTCGGATTTGAACCGACACTGTGCAGTGTTTGAGACTGCCCTCTCTACCGTTGGAGTACCGAGGCCTTCGATATACGAACGGTGCCAATCTTAGCGGTAAGCCGCAGCTACTCCACCAACGGCATCTCCTACACGGTGAACGCGCATTGCATTCGTTGAGCCTGGAATTCCCGGAGGAGATCCGGCAACAATCATCACTTCATCGCCAACATGGGCACGACCGGAATCGATAAGCACGCTATCAACCAACTTCACCATCTCATCAGTTGCACCAACAACTGGTGTGAGCATTGATTCGACTCCCCATGAAAGGGCTAAGCGGTTATAGGTACCAACTTCAGGGGTCATGGCAAGAATAGGAATTGGAGAGCGAAGACGTGACATACGACGAGCTGAGTCTCCGCTTTGGGTGAATGCAACTAAGTATTTTGCATCAACAATTGCGCCGACTTCAGTGGCAGCTTTTGTAATAGCCCCGCCTTTTGTACGCGGTGCAGTTTTAATGGGGCGAATTCGATCGAGCCCACCCTCTTCTGTCTTTTGAATAATGCGCGCCATAGTCTGAACGGCTTCGATGGCAAATTCGCCGACACTTGTTTCACCTGAAAGCATCAAAGCATCTGCGCCATCGAGCACAGCATTTGCACAGTCAGTTGCTTCTGCCCGAGTTGGGCGTGAATTTGTAATCATAGAGTCAAGCATCTGCGTAGCAACGATTACCGGCTTTGCCATATCGCGAGCTAGTTCAACGCATTGTTTCTGAACAAGTGGAACATCTTCGATCGGAAGCTCCACACCTAAATCACCTCGAGCAACCATGATGCCATCGAATGCATCAACGATGCCTGCGAGATTTTCTACGGCTTGAGGCTTTTCGATCTTGGCAATAACTGGGACGCGAATGCCTTCTTCATCCATGATCTTATGAACATCTTTAATGTCATCAGCGCTTCGAACAAATGAAAGCGCAATGAAATCAGCACCCGCGCGTAAGCCCCAACGAAGATCATCGATATCTTTTTCAGAAAGGGCAGGAACTGAAACCGCGACACCTGGAAGATTAATCCCCTTGTTATTACTAACTGCTCCTGGCTCGATAACTTTGGTAATTACGTCATTGCCTTTAACTTCGATAACCTCAACAGTTACTTTTCCATCATCAATTAGGATGCGATCTCCGGCTTTGCAATCTCCCGGAAGACCTTTATATGTTGTTCCAACACGATCCTTTGTTCCTTCTACTTCATCAGTAGTAATTGTGAAAATATCTCCGCGTGATAAATCATGAGGTCCGGCTTTAAAACGAGCAAGACGAATCTTTGGCCCTTGAAGATCTACGAGGATGGCAACTGGGCGTCCTGCCTCTTTTGCAGCAGCACGCACGCGATCGAGGCGTCCTTGGTGCTCTTCATATGATCCATGGGAAAGGTTTAATCGAGCCATGTTCATGCCTGCATCGATGAGCTCCTTCACTTTTTCAGCAGACTCAACGGCTGGACCCATCGTGCACACAATCTTGGCTCTACGCATTTGCCTACCTTAAACCATCAGTTGTCGGGTTGTGGGTTCAATCGGAGCTGGAAGCTGCGTCTCCCCCGTGAGATATCTATCAACGGCAGCTGCTGCACTTCGGCCTTCAGCAATTGCCCAAACAATAAGTGATTGACCTCGACCTGCATCTCCTGCAACGAAGATTGCCTCTTCACTGCTTTCAAAGTTTGCATTGCGATCAATATTTCCACGATCATCTAACTTCACTTCAAGCTGGGCAATCAAAGGTGACTGCTCTGGTCCAGTAAATCCCATTGCAAGAAAAACAAAGTCTGCAGGGATATCTTTTTGTGTTCCTTCAACAGCTTCGAATTTTCCATTGACAAACTTTGTTTCAACAATTCGAAGGGCACGAAGATTTCCATCGTCATCTCCCAAGAACTCTTCAGTGCTGACTGAGAACATGCGATTATCCTTTTCTTCATGTGCACTTGAAACACGATAAATCATTGGATATGTAGGCCACGGTTGCGAAGCTGGGCGTTCATCGGTCGGCCGAGGCATGATTTCAAGTTGAGTAATACTTGCAGCACCTTGACGAATTGATGTTCCAAGACAGTCGGCTCCAGTATCTCCACCGCCAAGAATGACAACGTGCTTTCCAGCTACGTTTATAGGAGCAACTTCAACTTCACCCAGTGCTTGCTTGTTGCCCCACGGCAAGAACTCCATAGCTTGGTAAACACCTTTAAGTTCGCGTCCAGGAACAGGCAGATCGCGCCATTTAGTTGCACCAACGGCTAAAACAATTGCATCATATTTCTTACGAAGATCTGCTCCGGTTATTTCGGTGCCAACATCGACGCCTGCGCGAAAACGAGTTCCCTCTTTTTCCATCTGAGCTAAACGACGATCCAAAATATGTTTTTCCATTTTAAACTCTGGAATTCCATAACGAAGCAAACCGCCGATTTTTTCAGCGCGCTCGTACACT
>CAITQC010000128.1 GCA_903894425.1 uncultured Actinomycetes bacterium | reverse complement strand
CGTTGCGCGGTCTCTTTGCCTTTAAAGAGGGAGTACGACCAGCGATATCAATCGATGAAGTTGAGTCTGCTTCGCAAATCATTAAGCGTTTTTCAACCGGTGCGATGTCGTACGGCTCGGTTTCACAGGAAGTGCATGAAACTTTAGCGATTGCAATGAATCGACTTGGTGGAAAATCAAATACCGGAGAAGGTGGCGAAGACCCTGAGCGATTCTTGCCAATGGCAAATGGAGATTCAAAGCGTTCTGCCATTAAACAGGTGGCATCTGGGCGCTTTGGTGTAACCAGTGATTACCTCGTTAACTCTGATGACATTCAAATTAAAATCGCTCAAGGTGCAAAGCCTGGAGAAGGTGGGCAACTGCCAGGCAACAAGGTCTATCCATGGATTGCAAAGGTTCGTTACTCAACTCCTGGAGTTGGATTAATTTCGCCACCACCGCACCACGATATTTACTCAATTGAAGATCTTGCTCAGTTAATTCACGATTTAAAGAATGCAAACAAGAACGCCCGTGTACACGTCAAACTTGTTGCAGAAGTTGGCGTAGGAACTGTTGCTGCTGGCGTCAGTAAAGCCCATGCCGATGTTGTTTTGATTTCAGGCCACGATGGCGGAACTGGTGCATCACCTTTAACTTCACTCAAGCATGCGGGTGCTCCCTGGGAACTCGGCCTTGCTGAAACTCAACAGACCCTTTTGCTCAATAATCTTCGAGATCGAATCGTTGTGCAGACCGATGGCCAGTTAAAGACTGGTCGCGATGTTGTTATTGCAGCGTTGCTTGGCGCTGAAGAGTTTGGTTTTGCAACTGCTCCACTTGTTGTCTCTGGTTGCGTCATGATGCGCGTATGCCATCTAGATACGTGTCCGGTTGGTGTTGCAACACAAAACCCAGAGCTACGAAAACGCTTTAGCGGCAAGCCTGAATTCGTTGAAACCTTCTTTGAATATATCGCCGAAGAAGTTCGCGAAATCTTGGCAAGCCTTGGCTTTAAAACTCTCTTAGAGGCCGTCGGTCACGTTGAGTATCTCGATACCAAGCGCGCAGTTGATCACTGGAAGGCAAGTGGTTTGGATCTTGCTCCACTTTTGGTACGTCCAGATGTAAACAGCGCCCTTCATAACACCAGCAAACAAGATCATGGTTTAGATGCAGCTCTTGATAATCAATTGATTTCGCTTTCACAAGTGGCATTAGAAAAGAGAGAGTTAGTAAAGATTGATCTACCTGTACGAAATGTAAATCGAACAGTCGGCACAATGCTCGGCGCTCAGATCACCCGTCTACATGGGGGAGAAGGATTGCCCGATGGAACTATTGATGTGACTTTGCATGGCTCTGCCGGGCAATCTCTAGGCGCCTTTATCCCGCGCGGCTTAACGATTCGTTTATTTGGAGACTCTAACGACTATGTCGGTAAAGGCATCTCCGGAGGACGCGTCATTGTTCGTCCAGATGATAAATCAACTTTCGCATCTCATGAAAATGTAATTGCTGGAAACGTAATTGGTTACGGTGCTACGTCGGGTCAAATCATGATTCGCGGAGTAGTTGGCGAAAGATTCTGCGTTCGTAACTCTGGAGCAACTGCAATCGTTGAAGGAATCGGTGATCATGGTTGCGAATACATGACTGGCGGAACCGTTGTTGTTCTTGGCCGCACAGGTCGAAACTTTGCAGCTGGCATGTCAGGTGGGCGCGCATTTGTTCTTGATTTAGATCATGCAAATGTCAATACGGATATGGCCGACATTTTGGCTGTTCCTGAGGATCAACGTGAAACTTTGCAGGCGCTGGTTGCAAATTTTGCACAGGAGACTGGCTCTGTCATTGCAACGGATCTAATGAGTAATTGGGCCGATGCTGTAAAGAGAATTTCTCTAGTGATGCCGCGAGATTATGCGCGAGTTCTTGAAGCGATGGCCCGCGCTACACGTGAAGGTTTACCAGTTGACTCATTGGTGATGGAGGTTGCAGCAAATGGCTGATCCAAAAGGCTTTATGACTACACCGCGCGAAACACCTGTACGCCGTCCAGTTGATGTTCGTATTCAAGATTGGCGTGAAGTCTATGAACCTCAGAGCATCGAACATCTGCAAAAGCAGGCTGGCCGTTGCATGGACTGCGGAATCCCTTTCTGTCATTCCGGTTGCCCTCTAGGAAATCTCATTCCTGAATGGAACGATTTAATGTGGCGCGGTGACAAAGCCGAAGCCATCAACCGTTTACATGCAACTAATAACTTTCCAGAGTTCACTGGCCGCTTATGCCCGGCCCCATGTGAAACCGCTTGTGTCGTTGGAATCAATCGCGATGCCGTAACAATTAAACAGGTAGAACTTCGCATCGTTGAGGAAGCATTTGATGCCGGCGAAGTAAAGCCGCTCGCGCCAGATCGCATTACTGGAAAAACCGTTGCAGTTATCG
>CAITQC010000127.1 GCA_903894425.1 uncultured Actinomycetes bacterium | reverse complement strand
CTCCTTGCTTATTGGTAGTACTCGGTCACTTCTATGCGCCCTGCCGAAGCGGCGCCACCGGCTGTGGTCCCACCCGCTGAGGACCCCGCGGCACCAACTATGTATGGATAAGTAGCGCTTACCGAAGTTACGAGTGCTTCGGCATAACCCCCAGCTGCACCCCCGGCACCTGTGCCCTGTGTAGTGGTGGCCCCCCCGCCACCACCGCCAGATACCGATGTAACGCCAGCTTCGCGTTCACCCACCGATTGGGCCCAACCACGGCGACGATCTGCTGCAAGTTGTGCAGCAGTAAAGCGCGCGTTCTTCACTCCACGATGAATCTTTTCGCTATCTTCCCAAGCCAATAAAATCTGTGCAGCAGATCCCGCCTGCATCGTTAGCGCAGCTCCTACGGGAACTGAATCACGAAGACCAGATAAACGTTCAGCCACAGCTACACATATGCGTTGATCGCCTTGGCGTTTGTATAACTGCGCACTTTCCCCTGTTGCATCGCGCAATGCAGCAAGGGCTGGGGCAGCAGCGGCAAGTAAGCGATCTTCACCTGCAGCAGCCCCAAGTTCGCCGGCACGAGGGCCCAAAATAAAGCGACCGGATAGATCTCGAGCAACGTAGCGGTGAAATTCAAGAGCGACCGCTAGACGGTGAGCCGTAGGTCGGGCAATGCCGGTGGTTGCCACGAGTTCAGCTAATGAATGCGGGCCAGCTTCTAGGGTATTTAGGATGGCTGCGGCTTTATCTAATACGCCAACTCCGCTATTCTTGCTGTTCATAGAGTGATATTAACATCCCACTATGTGATACGCAAGTAATGATGTGAAGGAGCAGGCAACGATGGGTAAAACGCTAGCCGAGAAGATTTGGGCCGAACATGTTGTTCGCGCAGCCGATGGTGAACCAGATCTTTTGTATATCGATCTTCATTTGATTCATGAAGTTACGAGCCCACAAGCCTTTGATGGCCTGCGCCTTGCAGGACGCAAAGTACGTCGCCCAGAGTTAACGATTGCCACTGAAGATCACAATGTTCCTACACAAAATATTGATCAGCCAATCGCAGATCCAGTGTCAAAACTTCAGGTAGATACATTGCGCGCAAACTGCGCCGAATTTGGTGTTCGCATTCACTCATTGGGCGATAAGGACCAGGGTGTTGTGCATGTAGTTGGTCCACAACTTGGCTTAACTCAACCCGGAATGACAATTGTCTGCGGAGACTCACATACATCAACGCATGGTGCCTTCGGCGCACTTGCCTTTGGAATCGGAACATCTGAAGTAGAACATGTCTTAGCGACACAGACTTTACCCCTTGCCCGTCCAAAGACAATGGCAATTAACGTTGAAGGTTCAATAAAGCCAGGCGTTACTTCAAAAGATATTATCTTGGCAATCATTGCAAAGATCGGCACAGGCGGTGGCCAGGGTTACGTTATTGAATACCGTGGATCGGCAATCCGTGCACTGTCAATGGAATCTCGTATGACCGTGTGCAACATGTCAATCGAAGCTGGTGCACGTGCAGGTTTAATCGCACCGGATCAAACGACTTTTGATTACATCAAGGACAAGCCACATGCGCCGGAGGATTTCGATGCTGCTGTTACATACTGGGGCACGCTATTTACTGATAGTGATGCAAAATTTGATGTTGAAGTAAATCTGAACGCTGATGAGTTAGAACCATTTGTGACGTGGGGAACCAACCCGGCACAAGGTGCATCCCTGAGTTCAAATGTTCCAAACCCTGCAGATATTGCAGATCCAGAAGCGCGTGGAGCGGCAGAACGCGCCCTTGTCTACATGGGCCTTGAAGCCGGCACACCTCTTAAAAAGATAGCCATTGACACTGTTTTCTTGGGCTCTTGTACCAATGGTCGAATCGAAGATCTACGTGCTGCAGCTGAAGTTGTTAAGGGCAAGAAGATCGCCTCAACTCTTCGTATGTTGGTTGTTCCCGGATCTGCGCGCGTTCGTTTAGAAGCAGAGGCCGAAGGTTTGGATAAAGTATTTATCGATGCAGGAGCAGAATGGCGAAACGCTGGATGTTCTATGTGCCTTGGAATGAATCCAGATCAATTAGCAGTAGGAGAGCGTTCTGCATCTACCTCTAACCGTAACTTTGAAGGCCGCCAAGGAAAAGGCGGTCGTACACACTTAGTAAGTCCACTAGTCGCTGCAGCAACAGCCTTACGTGGAACTCTTTCATCACCTGCGGATCTGTAAGGAGCACGAGAAAAATGGAAAAATTCATTAAGCACACAGGTACCGCAGTTCCTCTTCGTCGCAGCAATGTTGACACCGATCAGATCATTCCCGCTGTTTACTTAAAGCGCGTTACTCGCAGCGGCTTTGAAGATGGATTATTTTCGGCCTGGCGTAGCGATCCAGAGTTTGTATTAAATAAGCCAGAGTTTAAGCAGGGCACAGTTCTTGTTGCCGGCGTTGATTTTGGAACAGGTTCATCACGCGAACACGCAGTCTGGGCCTTACAAAACTATGGATTTAAAGCAGTTATCTCATCTCGCTTTGCCGATATTTTTCGCGGTAATTCACTCAAAGGTGGCTTGTTAACAGTGATTATCGATCAAGTAGATGTCGAAGCTCTATGGGTTGCCATCGAAGCAGATCCAGCAACATCGGTAACAGTGGATTTAGAAACCCGCACCGTTAGCTATAACAATGTTGTTTTGCCCTTTGCTTTAGATGACTACACACGTTGGCGTTTAATGGAGGGTCTTGATGACATCGGATTGACCTTTAAAAACGCTGATTCCATTGATTCTTTTGAGAAATCACGGACAACGTTAAAGCCGGCAACGCTTCCAATTCGCGGATAAAACTAAAAAACAAGCGTAAATCAATAGTTTTGGAATAAAGGTGAGCGTGTAGTTGTGAAACTCTCAATGTTGAATTGAGGGTTTTCTACGCGTAAAAACAGTGTTTTTTCGTGATTTATTTGATAAATATTTCTTGCGACACACCTGCACTAATAGCCTATTCACCCTATAAATACGCGTAAGTTTATGAACACGTTAAGCGATTGCTTAACATTTACGCGTAATAAGGGGATTTCAATGAATAAGGCCCAATTCATTGCGGCGTTGGCACCACATTTCAACGACAGCAAGAAGGAAGAAGCTCACGCTGTAGATATCGTTTTTGACACAAT
>CAITQC010000126.1 GCA_903894425.1 uncultured Actinomycetes bacterium | reverse complement strand
TTCAGATAAAGTTAATGAAGCTACGACATCTTTTATGAATAAGAATGGATCTGCAGTTAAAGTGGCGGGTGCGCTTTTGTCTGCGGCAACTATGAAAAAATCTCGATCTAAGAAGAAGGCTGAGTGATCCTCACACGTGGAATCCGCCGAGATCCGTTCGCGCTGGCTGCGCTTCTTTGAAACCGATAACCGTCAAGGTTTAACTCATACCGTTGTCCCATCGGCATCTCTTATCGCCGATGATCCAAACTTACTTTTAGTCAACGCGGGAATGGTTCCATTTAAGCCATATTTTCTTGGCGAAATCACGCCTCCTTATAAGCGCGCAACTTCGGTACAAAAATGCGTTCGAACATTAGATATCGATGAAGTTGGTAAGACAACTCGTCATGCATCTTTTTTCCAGATGTGTGGAAACTTTTCTTTCGGTGACTACTTCAAGGAAGGTGCTATTGCACTTGCGTGGGAGCTACTAACTCGCCCAGTTAACGATGGTGGTTATGGTTTTCCCGAAGAGCGTCTCTGGGTGACGGTTTATCTCGATGATGATGAAGCCGCTGATATTTGGCATAAAAAAATGGGCGTTCCGTTAGAGCGTATCCAGCGCCGCGATATGGCAGATAACTTCTGGTCTATGGGCGTACCTGGTCCCTGTGGTCCCTGTTCAGAGATTTACTACGATCGTGGCCCTGCATATGGTTCCGAAGGCGGACCGATTGCAGATGAAAATCGTTACATGGAAGTATGGAACTTGGTTTTCATGCAAAATGAACGTGGTGTGGGTTCAGGAAAAGATGATTTCCCGATTTTGGGCGAGCTTCCAGCAAAGAGTATTGACACCGGTTTAGGCCTAGAGCGCATGGCAGCACTTCTTCAAGGTGTTGAAAATATCTACGAAATCGATACAACGATGCAGATTCTCAATAAAGCATCGCAGTTAACTGGAGTTAAATACGGATCATCCGAAAAATCAGATGTTTCACTTCGCATTATCGCTGACCATGCTCGTACATCAGCAATGTTGATTGGCGATGGAGTTACTCCAGGCAATGAAGGTCGTGGATACGTACTGCGTCGAATGATGCGTCGCACAATCCGAAATATGCGCCTACTTGGTTCGATGGATCCAATCATGTCTGAATTAACTGTTGCCGCAATCGGGGCTATGGGCTCGCAATATCCTGAACTTGTCGCAGGAAAAGAGAGAATTTTGTCGGTTAGCGTTTCAGAGGAAGAGAGTTTCTTGCAAACGTTAAAAAGTGGAACACAGATTTTCGATGTAGCTAGCGCTTCGTTGAAGAAGAACAAGAGCACAGTTTTGCCAGGTGACGAAGCATTCAAATTGCATGATACGTATGGCTTTCCATTTGATTTAACGCTAGAGATGGCGCGCGAAGAAGGCCTTTCCGTTGATGAAGATGGTTTCCGTCGTCTTATGAAGGAGCAAAAAGATCGCGCTAAAGCCGATTCAAAGGCTAAGAAGAGCGGTCATACTGATTTATCGGTCTACCGTCAGGTTGCAGATAAGAATGGAAAGTCCGAGTTTATTGGTTACGCGCATCTTTCTTCAGAAGCCACAATCAGTGCGATTTTAGTTGATGGTCTTCTTGTTGGTTCAGCTGGAGCCGATGAAGAAGTTGAAATCGTTTTAGATCGCACCCCCTTCTATGCAGAAGGTGGCGGACAGTTAGCTGACGGCGGAACAATAACTTTAGGTAATGGCGCAGTAGTTGAAATCGATGACGTACAAACACCAGTGCCTGGCGTATTTGTGCACCGCGGGCGTGTGCTCAGTGGCTTAGTTGAAAATGGTAATCAAGGGTTAGCTGCCATTGATATCGAACGACGTAATGCGATATCTCGCGCACATACTGCAACGCATATGGTTCATAAAGCTTTCCGCGAACTCCTAGGAGAGACTGCAACACAGGCGGGTTCTGAAAACTCACCAGGACGTTTTCGTTTTGATTTTCCGGCAACAGGAGCAGTTCCAACCTCAGTTCTTAACGATGTCGAAACCCGTGTCAATACTTTGTTACTAGATAACTTAGAAGTAACGGCGCAAGTTATGTCGCAAGATGCCGCGAAAAAACTTGGTGCAATGGCCTTATTCGGAGAAAAGTACGGCGATCAGGTACGTGTTGTAAGTGTTGGAGATTGGGCACGCGAACTCTGCGGTGGAACTCACGTTGCTCGTTCGGGCCAGTTGGGTGTTGTAAAACTTTTGAGCGAAGCGTCG
>CAITQC010000125.1 GCA_903894425.1 uncultured Actinomycetes bacterium | reverse complement strand
ATCATCCACTTTCAACTGAGTGTCGTCGTGCAATTGCACCATTTGCTGAATTAGAGCGCTCCCCCGAACATATACACACGTATCGCTTGACGCCGCTTGGTCTTTGGAATGCACGCGCCGCCGGGCATGATGCTGAGCAAGTTATCGACACCTTAATTAAATATTCACGTTACGCGGTACCACATTCAATTTTGATTGACGTTGCCGAAACAATGTCTCGATATGGCCGACTTCGACTCGAAGCTGATCCAGTACATGGATTAATTCTTGTGACTACGGATTCAGCAGTATTGGAAGAAGTAATCCGTGCAAAGAAGATTCAACCACTTCTTGGCGCGCGCATTGATAAAGAAACTATCGCAGTCCTGCCAAGTCAGCGCGGTCAGATTAAGCAATCTCTTCTGCGCTTGGGTTGGCCGGCCGAGGATTTCGCTGGTTACGTTGACGGTCAGGCACATGAAATCGCGCTGAAACAAGATGGTTGGAAAATTCGTCCATATCAAGAGTTAGCCGCTGAGGGTTTTTGGCATGGTGGTTCTGGAGTTGTCGTCTTGCCATGTGGGGCGGGTAAGACAATCGTTGGTGCTGCAGCAATGGCACACGCAAAGGCCACAACTTTAATCTTGGTAACAAATACAGTTGCAGCACGCCAGTGGCGCGAAGAGTTATTAAAACGCACAACGCTTAATGAGGATGAGATTGGTGAATATTCTGGGGCCAAGAAAGAGATTCGCGCTGTAACTATCGCCACGTATCAAGTTATGACGAAGAAAAAGAATGGTGTTTACGCACATTTAGATCTCTTTGATTCATATGACTGGGGATTGATCATCTACGACGAAGTTCACCTATTACCAGCTCCAATCTTTCGTTTTACAGCCGATATCCAATCCCGTCGTCGTTTGGGCTTAACAGCAACCTTGGTTCGCGAAGATGGAATGGAGGGTGAGGTTTTTTCACTTATCGGACCTAAGCGTTTCGATGTTCCGTGGAAAGAGATCGAATCTCAGGGATATATCGCACCTGCAGAATGCATTGAAGTCCGGGTAAACCTGACAGAAACTGAACGTCTTTCATATGCAACCGCTGAAGTCGAAAACAGATATCGTTTTTGCGCCACCACACGCACTAAGCGCGATGTGGTTGAAGAGCTAGTTAAGAAACATCAAGGTGAGCAAATCTTAGTAATCGGCCAATACATTGATCAGCTAGATGAGCTCTCTGAGGTTCTAGGAGTTCCTGTGATCAAAGGAGAAACTCCTGTCAAGGAACGCGAAATTCTCTTTAATAAATTTCGCTCTGGTGAGCTAACCACGTTAGTTGTTTCAAAGGTTGCAAACTTTTCAATCGATTTACCCGATGCAACTATTGCGATTCAAGTAAGTGGCGCTTTTGGTAGTCGCCAAGAAGAAGCACAACGTTTGGGCCGTATCCTGCGTCCAAAATCAGATGGCCGTGGAGCCAAGTTCTACTCAGTAGTTTCACGTGACACCATCGATCAAGATTTTGCACAGAACCGACAACGCTTCTTAGCTGAGCAGGGTTACTCTTACAAAATTATCGACGCTGACGATGTTTTTCAAGGGAAGATCTAAAGCGTTCTGGATCTACTTTAAAAAAATCATGATGAACACCATCAATATGGATTACTGGAATCTGTTCGCCATATAGTTTTTCTAATTCGCTATTTCCATCGATATAAATCTTTTCGATCTCAAAATGCAGTTCGCTTTTCATCGACTCGAGTAGATCTGTTGCAACATCACACAAGTGGCAACCATGTCTTCCAAATACGGTCACCAACTCCATGTCGTTGCCTCTTTCTGTCAATTTGCTTAGAGATTGGCTTATTCCAACCCTGCGACTATGAGCCAATCATCTCATCTTGATAGTGTGCACCCATGCGGAAAATCCCCTCAAAGAAAGCGTGGGCTAGCGCAATTGCCCTAGTTCTCCTTGCTTCGATTTTCTCTGCTCCAACAGCACAGGCCCTCTTTAAAGTTATTCCTGCAACACAATGGGGAAATATCTATGCAGGAACATCAACAGATACAAAATCTGAAACTCGAGGTAAAGCCGCCAACGCGGTTGCCAAATCTAAATTTGATGTTCAATACAGCAACTTTCCTGACTGGGCAAAGAAGGAAGTACAGGCTGCAGTGGATATTTGGGCCGCCAATTTTTCTTCACCCGTCACTATTAGTGTTGATGCGTCTTGGGGCCGTTCAAGCTCTTGGGGAATTTTAGGTAGTGCTCGCCCAACAAACTTCTATTCAGGTTTTGCCGGGGCTCCAGATCCATCGCTTTGGTACACATCTGCTCTTGCCAACTCATTGGCCGGTAAAGATTTGGATAAAACAAATCCTGAGATGATTATCCAAGTGAACTCAGGTGCTGCTTGGAATACACGCGGTGACGGAGCGCCAAGCAATAATGAATATGATTTGGAATCTGTTTTCTTGCATGAGATTGCACATGGTCTTGGCTTTCTTTCCAACGATTCGTATGACTCTTTTTATGGGGTAGCTAGTTTGGATCAACCAACTCCATTTGATGCATATGCTCAAACTGAAGATGGTCGTCGATTAGCGGATTTACCTTCGCCATCTCTTGAATTAGGCCAAGCACTTACGACTTCTCTTGTCTGGGCTGGGCCACTTGGAATTAAAGCTAATAATGGAGTTAAGCCAAAACTTTATACGCCATCTCAATATGAATCTGGTTCATCAACGAGTCACTTAGATGAAGCGACTTTTTCTACTGCTGGTTTGGATTCAGTAATGACTCCAAACTTAGATCCAGGTGAAATCTTCAAGGAGCCCGGAGCTTTGCTGTTGGCGATGATGGAAGATATGCGCAATAAACCACCTGCTGGTGTTGCAACTGGATTACCAGCAGCCCCACGAAATGTTCAGGCATATATTGCCGATTCTGCAGGGCTTATCTCTTTTGATCCTCCAGTAAATATTCGTACCGCTCAAGTTACTGAATACATTGTTAAGAACTTAAAGACTGGCGTTGAAAAGAAGGCCTTTTCTAGTCCCGTGGTTATTAGTGGGCTTAAGAATGGAACTTCCTACACATTCTCTGTAGCTGCAAAGAACTCTCTCGGAGTTTCTGAGGTGGCAGTAACTAAATCTATGACCCCTCAAGCCGGATGGAAAAGCACAGTATTAGATACAACGGCCGATGGAAAATCAGTGACTAGTACGGTTTTCAATGGCTTACCCGCTATTGCATACAGCGATACAAGGAGCGGTGATTTAAAGCTTGCAACATTTAATGGCACGGCTTGGAAGAAAGTAACTGTTGATGGTGCCGGCGGATCTAGCGGTCGTACCAGTCACCACATTACTGGTCAGATTTCAATGTGCGTTAGCGGAAGCGGCATCAAGCAAACTCTTCATCTTTTCTATAGCGACTCAACTGAGAAAGATCTGCGCTATTCCACTTACAACGGCAAAAACTTCACCTTTGATGTAGTTGATGGAAATGGCGCTGAAGTTAATGATTACTCAGAGCCAGTAAGGGTACGTTCTTCAAGTGATGTTAGCGTTTCAAACGCCTGTGTCGCTACGGCCTCTGCAATTCAAGTTTTCTACCGCGATGAAAGCCAGGGCGTTTTGTTAGGTGCAATTAAGAAAAAGAGTGCACCTTGGGTTTACGAAATGATAGATGGCGATAGCAAAGTTGATGGTCGTACTACTGGAGATGTTGGTTTTCATTTACACGCTATCTTTGATGGAGCAAAGACATTTATTGCTTATGACTCTGTCGTTACTATGAATCAAAAGAAGGAAATCACCGCGGGTGCTATTCGTGTGGCAACTCGCACGGGCAGTGACGCGAACACTTGGAGCTATCAAACTCTTGATATTTCTACCGATGATGCACTGGTATTTGGCTATGACGTTGCCCTGGCGCGAGTTGGTTCAGATGTATTGATTACGTGGCTGGCTACCTCAGCGGCTTCATTTCCTAAGCCAAACCAGATTCGGTGGGCGCTATTAAATAAACCACTTGAAATTTCAAAGATAACAACCGAGAGTTTTGGCACTCCCGGTGAATACCTATCAACTGATGGCAAAACAATTCTCTTTAATTGCCAAGATCGTCTATGCGCTCTAGACACAACGAAGAAAGATCTTGGCCAGTCAGCAATACGTTTAATCAGAAGCACCCAAGGCTCCGAACCTACTCAGAGCGCTTGGGTGACTGTTAAGAAAGTTAAGTATGTGCTGGCCACTGTTAGTGGGAAGCTGGCATTACTAAAACCGTAATTACTATTTAGCGTTACGTCGCTGAATGCGAGTCTTCTTTAGAAGTTTCTTATGCTTCTTCTTCGCCATGCGCTTGCGTCGCTTTTTAATTACGGAACCCATATGTCACGCTCTCATTTCTTTCATCGTTATTGCTTAGGGAGTTAGGTTACCTCTAGTTGAGGGTAAAAATCGAAATGGCGTCTGCGCTTGAAGTGATGCACAAAAGCCCTAAATCCTTCGACGCATAGAGCCCTAATAGTTGTTTTTGGCTGATTGGGGCGCTGTAAGCGCTAGTAATTACGCCTTTGGTATCAAAACTCAGAAGTAATGGTTGTGGAGTTTTTGGGGCCCAGTTGGCTAATTGAGTGATCACACCAGTGGATTGGATAAATGCATAAGTCGAGCCCGCTACAAAACTTATTCCAGTTGATGGAAAGCGGTACGTCCAAATAGGAAGGTAGGAGTTAGAGAATTTCGTTACTGCACTTTCGATTTTTGTTCCTGTGCTTACTTCGCCAGATAACAAAAGAGTCGGAGTTGCACTATTCCAACTCCGCAAAGCTTTTGGAGCTGAGCTTCGTACAACTGAGACAATCTTATTTGCTTTAGAAAGCTTAATAATTACGCCATCTGTTTTTCCTGCTAGTTTTTTTCCGCCTAAGGTCTCAGTACTTGATCCTGTAACTGTTAGCGACCCATCGCTATGCCTGATAACTGCTTCTAGATTTGTTGCTTGCGTGCCAATAAAAACCGGTTTTGTAATCTTTCCTGCTAAATCAGAGTTTATAACTGATCCTGCACTTCCAACAGCAGTGATTCCCTCTTTATCAACTGCAATTGCATTAATGAGAATCGGGGAGTCCAACTGCATCGAATACTGCGTTAGCCCTTGATTTGTCGGATCAATTGACCATAAGGAAAATGCATTTAGGTCGGCAGTAAAAATCTCTGGAACATCTATGATTTTATCTGGATTCAATGCAGAAATAGTTGGAGAAGCCGTTGGGGTAGGGCGCTGCAATGAAGTCGAACCGGCGATCCAGATTCTGCCTGAGGTGTCTACGGCTGCAGCTGATGCGATAGAAGGTGAAGCTTCATCTAGCGCGATATTCCAAAGCTCTTTGCCTGAGGTATCTAGAGCGCGAGCAAAGGATTTATCGCCTTTGTTTCCATAAATAATGATTGTCTTACCACTAGTAATAAGACCTGAAAAATCATCAACTAGCTCAATTGTTGTGAGCAGTTTGAGCGCTTTAACTGTTGGTCTTTTTGTAACCGCTAAAGCTGATGATGATGTTAGTAATGTTGCGATTACAAGAAATGAAAGAAATCGTTTCAAGCTAATTCCTGCGAGCGATCGCGCGCTGCTTTCATAGCGTTGGCAACAACGTCGCCAATATGCTCTGATTCAAATGATGTTAGCGCGGCGGCAGTGGTGCCATTTGGACTTGTTACATTTTCACGCAGAGTTGTTGCACTTTTGCCTGATTCATCAAGAAGCTTTGCAGCACCCACAATTGTCTGAACCGTCAGAGTTGTGGCATCGGATTCAGATAGTCCAAGCTCTTTGGCGCCGGCAATCATCGCTTCCACAAATCTAAAAAAATAAGCCGGGCCAGATCCACTCGTTGCCGTTACTGCATCCTGTAAATCCTCTGAAACTTCGATCACTTTTCCGGTGGCAGCTAAAAAGCCGGAAACAAAATCGGCTTGCAGCGCACTCACACCATCGCCAAGTGAAACTGCAGCCATTCCTGCGCCAACCAGCGTTGGCGTATTTGGCATCACGCGGACAACTGGATTGCCTGTTCCCAGAGCTTGTTCGATAAATCCGATTTTCTTACCTGCGGCAAATGTGATTACAACGGCCTTCTTATTTATTGATCCCTTGATCTCATCAAGCAGAGCCGCCATATCTTGTGGTTTAACTACCAATAAAAGCGCATCTGCAGCGCGCACGTTGGCTTCCAAATCTGCAACCTTGATTCCATAACGCGCTGTTAACTCTTCGGCGCGCTCTTTGCGCTTTTCAGAGATAACGATGGACTGTGGTGAAACTCCATAGGAGATTAGCGCTGCGATGAGCGCTTCACCCATAACACCTGCACCAATAACGCCAACTTGTTTCATGTATCAAGCCTACCTTTATGCCTGTAGGCTCTGCGACTATGTCTGAATTAAAGCCAGGATTTGCGCGTGATTGGGTTGAATTCACCGATCCGAATGATGCAGAAGAAATCTTCAAGTGCGACCTCACATGGTTGACCTCATTTTGGACCTGTATTTATGGCGATGGTTGCCAAGGTGTTTTCAAGAATCAACCAAACTCTGGTTGCTGCACTGAAGGCGCAATGTACACAGATGAAGATGATGAAAAGCGCACCGATAAAGCTGCTGCTTATTTAACTCCTGACATGTGGCAGTTTTATTCAGAGGCACGTCCAAAAAAACCTGGCGGCCCATTGCGAATTTCTGAAAAAGATGAAGATGGCGACCGCAAAACGCGTCGCGTTGAAGATGGATGTATCTTCTTAAATCGTAAAGGTTACGAAGCAGAAGGTTTCACCGGTTCATTTGGTTGCGTTCTTCACCACTTAGCGATTAAAGAAAACAAACACTTTGTAGATACAAAGCCCGATGTCTGTTGGCAGCTGCCGCTTCGTCGTAGCTTTGAAACACGCGAAGTTGGCGAGCGCGAATATTCAATTACCGTGATCGGCGAATATGAGCGCCTTGCATGGGGCGACGGCGGAGATGATTTCGATTGGTATTGCACTAGCAACCCTGAAGCGCACGTGGGTAGCCAACCGGTTTATATCTCCAATAAATATGAGCTTCAAAAACTTATGGGCGAAGCGGCATATGCCGAACTTGCTCGCCTATGTGATATCCGCGTAGCTGGAATTAAGGATGCTCAAAGCCGCTCACTGCCGCTTTTTGTTATCCAACATCCAGCAACACTTGCCGCCCAGAAGAATTAGTCAGCCCTTAGTTCTAGGCTCTACCTATGGCCAAAGTTGAAAAGGATCCCTTCCGCTGCAGCGAATGCGGCTGGACTTCACAAAAATGGGTTGGCCGATGCGGTGAATGCCAGGCATGGGGCGTTGTTGAAGAGCTTGCTGCTCCCAAGAAACTCTCACTTGTAGCTGGAAATGTAACTAGTAAAGCAACACCTATCGGTGATGTTGATTTATCAGCGGCGCATGCACGCCCTACCGGAGTATCCGAACTCGATCGCGTTCTTGGCGGCGGCTTAGTTCCTGGGGCTGCAATCTTGTTAGCGGGCGAACCTGGCGTAGGTAAATCAACGCTGCTCTTATCAGTTGCTGCACAAACGGCATCAAAGGGAATCCCTGCGTTGTATGTCAGCGGTGAAGAATCTGCCTCACAAGTTCGCCTTCGTGCCGAACGTATAAAAGCAATCGATCCACAGTTATTTCTTGCATCAGAGACAGATTTAGGTGCGGTGATTGCACATATCGATGCAGTTAAACCACAGTTACTAATTATCGACTCAGTTCAAACTATCGGAAGCAGTACCGCCGATGGTTCACCTGGCGGAGTAACTCAAGTGCGCGAAGTTGCCGGTGCACTCATCCGAATCTGTAAGGATCGCGATATCACTTTGCTTCTTGTTGGCCATGTAACTAAAGATGGATCTATTGCAGGTCCGCGCTTGCTCGAACATATCGTTGATGTTGTTTTGCAGTTCGAAGGCGAACGTCATTCACGCCTTCGTTTGATTCGTGCAATCAAGAACCGTTTCGGGGCATCTGATGAAGTCGGTTGTTTTGATCTAAGTGATTCAGGTATCGAATCAGTTCTTGATCCAACTGGGCTATTTACTTCACGTCATGCCGAACCCGTTCCAGGAACATGTGTAACGGTCACTCTTGAAGGTCGCCGTCCATTACTGGCCGAGATACAAGCATTGGTGAGCCAGGGTCGCGAAAATGATTTTGGAAATGCTCGCCGAGTTGTATCGGGCCTTGATTCTGCCCGTACTTCAATGACTTTAGCGGTGCTCGAACTGCGTGCTGGTGTTCGCGTTGGTGGCCGTGATGTTTATGCCGCAACTGTTGGTGGCATGAAAATGTCAGAACCGGCCGCAGATTTAGCTCTTGCTTTAGCAGTTGCATCTGCTGCAAAAGGATTAGCGTTGCCATCTGATTTAGTTGCAATCGGTGAAGTTGGATTAGCTGGTGAAATCCGCAAGGTCAGCGGTGTAGATCGCCGCCTACAGGAGGCATTTCGCTTAGGTTTTAAACGGGCGTTAGTCCCAACTGGATCTGAAACAAAGATTGCAGGCATGGAGATCGTTGAAGTTTCGCGCCTTGACCAAGCTCTTAAACGGGTAAAAATAACTGGCGAATGAACGCGCTTGAAAAACCAATAGTTAAATGGTTTAAGAAAAACAAACGCGATCTTCCATGGCGAAACACAACACCTTGGGGTGTCATGGTCAGTGAATACATGTTGCAACAAACTCCAGTTAATCGTGTCTTACCTAAATGGCATGAATGGATGCAGCGTTGGCCAACCCCTGCAGATCTTGCACAAGCAACGCCAGCCCAAGTAATTACAGCCTGGGGCCGTCTTGGTTATCCCCGCCGCGCACTGCGCTTACATGCTGCAGCACAAATCATCACCGAAAATTTCAATAATCAAGTCCCAGCAGATGTAGAAACATTACAAACTCTGCCCGGAATCGGTGAATACACCGCAGCTGCCATAACGGCTTTCGCTTTTGAACAACAATCCTTAGTCATGGATGTAAATATCCGGCGATTATTAACCCGCATTATCGATGGAAATGAACATCCAAAACCTGCACCAACTGCTAAAGAAAAAGCATCGCGGTTTGCACTACAACCAACTAAGAACGCGCACATCTGGGCTGCAGCAACGATGGAACTTGGAGCACTTGTTTGCACATCAAAAAATCCAATCTGCGAACAATGCCCAGTGATCGGCCAATGCAACTGGCGAAAGAATGGTTATCCCAAAACTGATTTAGTACGTAAGTCACAGGACTGGCATGGCACCGATAGAAAATGCCGTGGAACAATTGTTCAAGCGCTGCGCGAGAATGAATCGCTAACTGAAAGTGCAATCAAGAAACTATGGCCCGATGAGTCGCAGGTTGAAAAAGCCCTTAATACTCTTCAAGCAGACTTACTTATCGAAGCTATCCCCCGCAATCGTTATAGACTCCCGCAATGATACGAGTGGCGGTAAAAGAAGATGGTCCACGCATTCTTCAACTCATTAAGGATTTAGCTGAGTACGAGAAAGCACCTTTGGAAGCAAAGGCAACGCTTGATCAAATCGAAGAAACTATTTTTACTGACAAGCCAACCGCCTACTGCCATGTCTGTGAAGTAGATGGCCAAGTAGTCGGCATTGCAATATGGTTCCTCAACTATTCAACATGGCTCGGTAAACCCGGTATGTATCTTGAAGATCTCTACGTAGATCCTGCATATCGTGGAAGAGGTTACGGGATGGCGTTTTTGAAAACTCTTGCAAAAATCTGCATCGAGCGAGGATATGAAAGATTCCAATGGTGGGTTTTGGATTGGAATGAACCATCAATTGAACTCTACAAATCCATTGGCGCAGTGGCCATGGATGAATGGACGGTATTCCGCCTTAGCGGAGATTCGTTAAAGAATTTCGCCGATAATTCTTAAGTTGCAGGGCGCATAGCCTTTAGGTAGCTCAGCCCGAGCAAAACCAATCCAAGAAATAGTTCGGCCACCCCACTAAACATTAATGGAGAGATTAGAACGTGGGCTGCAATGGGAATGGCTTCGCGAGCTAAAACATCAGTTGCTGTAGCCGCTTGATTTTTCACAATTAACGTTCCGGCAATATTGAGAGCTATGAGAAATAGCCCAGCGCTTATCGCAATAATTCCGGGAACTCTGAGTGCAGAGCGTAAAGATTTCGCAAAAAGAAGATAGAGGATAAGAGTAAGAACTGAGAGACCAAGAAGTAACCAAATGGAAAGTGTGAAGTAAGCCTTAATTTGCGAAGGGTCCGTGCCACTGGTCGGCGGTTCTAACTTAATTGGTTTTATTTTGTCGAGCTCTTTGCTCAGCTTAGAAAATTGGGGATCAACTGATTCAAAAATGGGCAAAGTTAATCTAAGAATAGGTTGTACATCAATGCTCTGCTCTGTCTTGGCCCCACCTATGTAATAGTTATAGGCGGTATCGGAAATCAACTCAAGTGCCACTTTGAACCCTGGGTTATCTAAAATAGTTGTTACCGTGGCTGATATCTTTTGGCCTTTTTCAGTAAGGAGTTTTTGCTCCTCCCCTTCGGCCGACTCGAGCGTTTTCGTAACGAAGTAATTGCCAGCTTCTTGCTTAAAGGATTGACTTGAAAGCAACCCATCGATCACCTTGTTAACCGGATTCCCAACTCCAATTGAAAGGTAGATGCTTCCTAAAAGGGAGAGTAATATAAAGAAAATCGTGAAGAAGATTGCAGATGGAATCGCTCCACCGCGCTTAGCCTTAAGCAGCAGACTCACACGAGTCATCATTACTTCCTTTACTCTTCGAAGATGTTGAATGTACTCTTCGATATTTATTTTGGTAAAGGGGTAATCAGTACACAGTTATAAGTTCTAATCTCACAATTAGGTAACGATTAGCGGAAGAAAAATTAAACCTCTCTGTTGTCTCTCGGCTTAAAGAGATTTAAACAGTTGGTGCTTCAGCTAGATCTTCAGGTGTATCAGGCATTTCAGCTTTAGTAGCGCCTTTAAATGTGAAGACTGCTTCTGCTCCTTCGCCTTCGGCATCAACAACAATGATTTCGCCGGCCTTTAGTTCACCGAACAAGATGCGCTCTGAAAGAGCATCTTCGATTTCACGTTGAATTGTGCGACGCAGTGGGCGTGCACCAAGAAGTGGGTCGTAACCACGCTGAGCCAAGAGATCCTTGGCTGCAGGTGTTAATTCGATACCCATATCTTTTGCCTGAAGACGATCATCAAGGTTCTTGATCATCAAATCTACGATTTGAATAATCTGATCCTTAGTTAACTGATGGAAAACGATGACGTCATCGATACGGTTAAGGAACTCAGGGCGGAAATGAGTCTTGAGTTCGTCATTTACCTTGCCCTTCATGCGATCGTAATTTGTCTGATCATCATCGCTATTAGCAAAACCAAGGCCCAAACTCTTAGAAATATCGCGAGTACCAAGGTTTGTAGTCATGATGATTACTGTGTTTTTGAAGTCAACGGTGCGCCCCTGAGAATCTGTTAGGCGACCATCTTCAAGAACCTGCAATAGAGAGTTAAAGATATCTGGGTGTGCTTTTTCGATCTCATCGAAAAGAACAACTGAGAATGGGCGACGGCGAACCTTTTCAGTTAGCTGTCCACCTTCGTCATAACCAACATATCCTGGAGGTGCACCAAACAAACGTGATGCAGTGTGACGCTCTGAGTATTCAGACATATCAAGTTGAATTAACGCATCTTGATCACCAAATAGGAATGAAGCAAGTGTGCGTGAAAGTTCTGTCTTACCAACACCGGAAGGACCAGCGAAGATAAATGATCCACCAGGACGGCGAGGATCTTTTAGACCAGCGCGAGTACGGCGGATTGCTTGTGACAAGGCCTTGATTGCTTGATCTTGTCCGATAACACGGTTATGTAATTCATCTTCCATACGAAGAAGGCGTGCAGTTTCTTCTTCAGTTAATTTAAAGACAGGGATTCCAGTTGATGCAGAAAGTACTTGAGCGATGAGTTCTTCATCGACCTCAGTGACCTTATCTAGATCAGTTGCTTTCCAATTCTTTTCAGCTTCGTGCTTTTCAGCGATAAGTGTTTTTTCTTTATCGCGAAGTGAGGCTGCCTTTTCAAAGTCCTGACCATCGATTGCAGATTCTTTTTCCTTGCGGGCTTCTGCAATTTTGTCATCATAGGCGCGTAGTTCTGCTGGAGCAGTCATGCGCTTAATGCGCAAACGTGAGCCCGCTTCATCGATAAGGTCGATCGCCTTATCTGGCAAGAAGCGATCTGAAACATAGCGATCTGCAAGATTTGCTGCTGCTGCTAAAGCGCCATCGGTAATTGATACGCGGTGGTGGGTTTCGTAGCGATCGCGAAGACCCTTCAAAATTTCAATTGTGTGAGCAACTGATGGCTCTTTTACCTGAATTGGCTGGAAACGACGCTCAAGAGCTGCATCTTTTTCAACATGCTTGCGATACTCATCAAGAGTTGTTGCACCGATTGTCTGCAATTCACCTCGAGCAAGCATTGGCTTCAAGATGCTTGCAGCATCAATTGCACCTTCTGCAGCTCCGGCACCGACAAGGGTGTGAATTTCATCGATGAAAAGAATAATGTCGCCGCGCGTTTTAATCTCTTTTAATACCTTCTTTAGGCGCTCTTCGAAATCTCCACGGTAACGGCTACCTGCAACGAGTGCACCGAGATCTAGTGAGTAAAGCTGCTTGTCTTTCAAAGTCTCTGGAACATCGTTCTTATAAATTGCTTGAGCAAGACCTTCAACAACTGCGGTTTTACCAACACCTGGTTCACCGATGAGAACTGGGTTATTTTTTGTACGGCGTGAAAGAACCTGCATGACGCGTTCGATTTCATTTTCGCGACCGATAACTGGATCAAGCTTTCCTTCACGGGCAGCTTGTGTCAGGTTGCGACCAAATTGATCAAGAACTAATGATGTTGATGGTGTGCCTTCTGCTGGTCCACCTTGTGTAACTGCTTCTTTACCTTGGTAACCAGAGAGTAATTGAATAACCTGTTGACGAACACGGTTGAGATCTGCACCAAGCTTTACAAGAACTTGTGCAGCAACGCCTTCACCTTCACGGATTAGACCTAGCAAAATATGTTCGGTACCGATGTAGTTGTGACCGAGTTGCAAAGCTTCGCGAAGTGAGAGCTCTAGAACTTTCTTTGCACGTGGTGTAAATGGAATATGTCCACTCGGTGCTTGCTGACCTTGGCCGATGATTTCTTCTACCTGCGCGCGAACTGCTTCTAGTGAGATTCCAAGTGATTCCAATGCCTTAGCTGCAACGCCTTCACCTTCATGAATAAGGCCAAGCAGGATGTGCTCGGTGCCGATGTAGTTGTGATTGAGCATGCGTGCTTCTTCTTGGGCCAGCACAACAACGCGGCGGGCTCGATCGGTAAAGCGCTCAAACATGGGCATGGCCTCTTTCTTCGTCGACTTCTCTTTAGCCTAATACCTACTGGCTTAGGCTCGCGAGGTGGATAACTACTGTTCTTTACAACCCAATGACTGGGCGATTTATGCCCGGATGAGCCTGTATGTAGGGGCCTTTTTAGAGGAGTTTCTTGAGCATTCGGGTATTGCCCAGGGTATTTGGCTTCACCGATTCAAGATCTAAGAACTCGGCCACGCCCGCGTCATATGAGAGCAATAGTTCGGAATAGACCTCGGGGTCTACCGGGGTGCCCTCGATAACTTCAAAGCCATGAGAACCAAAAAACTCAGTTTGAAATGTAAGACAGAAAATCTTGTTAACTCCGACTTCGCCTGCACGATTAATAATCGCTTCAAGAATCTTATGACCGACCCCTTGTCGATGCATATCTTTTTTGACGGCAACCGTGCGAACCTCAGCCAAATCTTCCCAGAGAATGTGAAGTGCACCGCAACCAACAATGACGTCATCGAGTTCGGCAACAATAAACTCTTGAACGCTTTCGTACAAAGTAACAGTCTCTTTTGCCAACATCTGTCCAGGAGCTGCATAAGAATCTACTAAAGCACGAATTGCTTTTACATCAGCGGTCTTTGCAGGGCGAACAACGAGCATTCTTATTCGACCTCTGGCTTAACAAGTGGGAACAAAATTGTTTCTCGAATTCCAAGTCCAGTTAGCGCCATCAACAAACGATCAACGCCCATTCCCATTCCGCCCATTGGGGGCATTCCAAACTCCATTGCGCGCAAGAAATCTTCATCAACTTGCATAGCTTCAAGATCACCCTTTGCGCCAAGAGTTGCTTGTTCAACTAAACGATCGCGTTGGATAACTGGATCGATTAACTCGGAATAACCAGTTGCTAATTCAAAGCCATCAACATAAAGATCCCATTTTTCAGCAACGCCAGGAATTTCGCGGTGTGCGCGAACAAGTGGAGATGTATCAACTGGGAAACCCATGACAAAAGTTGGTGCAATTAATTGATCCTTTGCAACATGTTCAAAGATCTCTTCGGCAAGCTTTCCGGTAATCCAATTTGGATCGATCTTCATACCAAGTTTTGCTGCAATTGTTTTTAACTCATCAATTGGAGTCAGAGCAGTAACGCTTTGGCCAACACCTTCAGAGATAGCGTCATATAAGGATATTTCGCGCCATGTTCCACCAAGATCTGCTTGACGGCCATCGTGGTGGGTAACAACGTGTGACCCAGCAACAGCCATTGCAGCGTTTTGAACCAAGTCACGAGTCAAGTCGGCGATTGAACGCCAATCTCCATATGCCTGATAACTCTCGATCATTGCAAACTCTGGCGAGTGTGACGAATCAGCACCTTCGTTTCGAAAATTTCGGTTAATTTCAAAGACTCGCTCGATGCCACCCACAACACAGCGCTTTAAGAAAAGCTCAGGGGCGATGCGAAGGAACAAA
Organism: uncultured Actinomycetes bacterium; assembly: GCA_903894425.1. GTDB lineage: Bacteria > Actinomycetota > Actinomycetes > Nanopelagicales > Nanopelagicaceae > Planktophila. The sequence continues at coordinate 12,752 of CAITQC010000125.1, read as the reverse complement.
TCCATGTCATACGCATTTGAGAAAGATTTAAATGGTCGGGCAGCTGCGCCACCATGCATAACCTGCAACATAGGTGTTTCGACTTCAATGAAGTTTTCATTGTGAAAAGTTTCACGAAGTGAACGCATAACCTGAGGACGCAAGCGTGCATTAGATCGAGCTTCGGGGCGAACAATTAAATCTACATAGCGCATACGAACGCGAGTCTCTTCAGACATTGGCTTGTGATCATTTGGAAGAGGGCGAAGTGATTTTGAAGCAATCTTCCAAGAGTTAGCAAGGATTGAAAGTTCACCGCGCTTTGAAGTAATGATTTCACCAGTTACCGAAACGATGTCACCTAAATCAATATCTGATTTCCAGGAATCAATGGATTCTTGTCCGACTTTGTCCAATGAGAACATGGCTTGAAGTTCGGTGCCATCACCTTCGCGCAAAGTTGCAAAACATAGCTTTCCTGTATCGCGTTTAAAGATAATTCGACCAGTTAAAGATTCGATATCACCAGTAGCAACATCGATTTCAAGAGCTGTGTATTTTTCACGAATCTCTTTTAGAGATTTAGTGCGTGGCACAGAAACGGGATAAGGCTCGACGCCGTCGGCAAGCAAGTTAGCTCGCTTTTCGCGACGGATACGAAGCTGCTCTGGCAGATCCTCTTCAATAGGTGCGTTTTCTGTGCTCATAATGGGCCGAAGTCTACCTAGTTAGGCATTTCGTTCGTGAATCAGGCGAAGGCCAATCAGCGTTAAATCCGGCTCATGATGGTCGATCGTTTCTGAAACTCCAATAATCAGCGGTGCTAATCCACCCGTTGCAATGACCGTTGGGGCTTTTTCATATGACTGCCCAAGTTCAGCGGTAATACGATCAACTAATCCATCGACTTGGCCAGCAAATCCATAGATTGTTCCTGATTGCAAAGCTTCAACGGTGTTTTTTCCGATAACGTTTTTAGGGCGAACTAATTCAACTTTACGAAGTTGGGCTGCACGTGCAGCTAGCGCATCGACAGAGATTTCGATTCCTGGCGCTAAAGCCCCGCCCAAGAATTCGCCTTTGGGTGAAACAACATCCAAATTGGTAGAAGTTCCAAAATCAACAACTATCGCTGGGCCGCCGAAAAGCGTGTGTGCGGCCAAAGTATTAACGATGCGATCGGCACCAATCTCCTTTGGATTATCAACCAGAAGCGGAACCCCGGTCTTAATCCCTGGCTCAACAATTGTTACTCGAATATCTGAGAAGTAATCATCGATCATTGAGCGAAGTTCGCGCAAAGTTGCTGGAACCGTCGAACAAACAGAAAGGCCCGTAATTTTGTAACCATCAACTAATGAACGGTATTGCAGCCATAGTTCATCAGCCGTACTGCGAGGATCGGTTTTTACGCGCCAAGAACGGACAAGTTCAGTGCCGTCAAAAACTCCAAGTACGGTATTTGTATTACCAACGTCAATTGTTAATAACACTTAGCCTCCCATTTTCATGTTGTCGATCAAGCGAACTCCATCGATCCAACCGGCAATAATCCCGCGTTTGTGGCGAGTTTCATTACTAGCAATTTCAAAGGAATCTTCATCGATTATTGCGGCGTAATCACGTTTGAATCCTGCTTCAGTTGCAAGTGTTGTATCGATAATCTCTTGTGCAATTGCAACCGTTGGAGCCAAACGTGCTGCCGCTAATGCGCGGTGAATTACATTTGCTGTTTTTCGTCCTTGCTCAGTTAAGCGCACATTGCGTGAAGAAAGCGCTAGACCATCAAATTCGCGGACAGTGGGCACAGCGATGATTTCAACATTGCTCTTCATCGCTTTAATAATTGCCAACTGTTGAAAATCTTTCTCACCAAATACCGCAGCAGTTGGTTTAACGATCTCGAATAAGCGGTTAACAACGGTTAGCATTCCATCGAAATGTTCTGGCCTTGCTTGGCCTTCAAAGATTTGGCCTAATGCGCCCGCACTTAACTTTTTAATTTCACCTGGATAGATCTCTTCATAATCCGGCATCCATACTTCAGTGGCACCAGCTAACGTTGCTATTGCGATGTCTTTTTCTGGAGTGCGTGGATACTTTTCAAGATCATCTATATTTTCAAATTGCAGGGGATTAATAAAAATGCTGACAACTACTTCTTTGCTCATGCTGCGCGCACGCTTAATCAACGCTTGGTGACCCTTATGCAGGGCGCCCATAGTCGGTACCAATACAGTCATCGTGTGGCTCCAGTCCTTTCAGGTACCGGGCAAGATGTGGCTAAGTTTACGACTACTGAGGCAATTGCTCCAAAAGCTGGGCTATTTTGCCGTGAGTAAGCAGTATTGCTGCGGGTTCGATCTCAAGCCAGGGCTCTAAAACAAAACGACGTTCGTGTGCCCGTGGATGTGGCAGTTGTAACTCTTCACTTGAACTAAGTAATGAGCCGTACTGGATTAAATCTAGATCGATCGTGCGCGGACCCCAGCGTTCAGTTCGTTCGCGCCTTAAAATCTTTTCGATTCCATGCAATAAAGAAAGTAAATCAATGGCTGGAAGATCGCTTTCCACAATACAAACGGCATTTAAATAATCAGGTTGATCCGGTCCGCCAACGGGGGCTGTTGAATAATAAGAAGAGACTTCTTGAAAATCTGTTGCCTCTTTTAATAGCGCGATTGCTAAATCTAAATTCTCTTTCGGGTTACCAACATTTGCACCTAGCGCAATAACTGCCTTCATCGTTGGAGCGTGACCTGTACTGCAATATCTTTTAGCTGGGCAGCAACGGGAGCTTGTGGTTTATGTACTGTAACCGTGACGCTAGAGACTTTTACGTGGTTCTTAAGAATTCGTTGTGCGATTCGGCCTGCGAGTTTTTCGATGAGATTTACTGGATCAGAAGTAATCTCGGCAACAACTAAATCAGTGATCTCGGCGTAATTAACCGTGTCATCTATTGAATCGCTCTTTGCCGCAGCCGTTAGATCCACTGACAATGCAACGTCGACGAAAAAATCCTGACCATCGCGACGTTCGTGCTCAAACAGGCCGTGATACCCAAAACCATGTATACCCATTAAAACGATCTGATCACTCATGCGCCTAAGGCTTCCTTGTGTGGTTTCACAGAATGAACTCTAACTCCCCAGATGCCAGATGTAGAGAGGCGTTTAGTGAGTTCGATTGTCGCTGCTTCACGTGAATCTGGGTTAGCTCCACCTAAGAAACGTTTACGCGATGCTCCAATTAACACCGGATAACCCAGAGCCACAAATTGATCAATAGAATCAATGATTTCCCAGTTGTGATGGGCATCTTTAGCAAAACCAAGACCTGGATCAATAATCAAATTATCTTGTGTAATTCCTGCATCAGTTGCTGCACTAATTCGTTCTTGTAGCTCTGAAATAACATCTTTTACCACATCGCCATAGACCGCACGTGAATTCATATCTTTGGAATGCCCTCTCCAGTGCATTGCGATAAAGGGGACTCCTAAATCCGCTGCTGTGGTTAACATTTCTGGATCGGCTAATCCCCCGCTGACATCATTAATAATCTGTGCACCGGCTTCGATAGCTGCTTTGGCCGTACTTGCACGCATAGTGTCGATACTGATCCGTGCACCTTTACTTGCTAGTGCTTTGATAACTGGGATCACTCTATTAAGTTCTTCGATCTCTGGAACACGATCTGCACCAGGTTTTGTAGATTCTCCACCGATATCAATGATGTCTACGCCTTCATCCAACATCTCTTGTGCCCGTTTTACGGCGCCCTCAAAACTATTGTGACGGCCACCATCAGCAAAGGAATCAGGCGTTACATTTAAAATGCCCATGACAATCATGGTGATTACCGATTTGTAATTAAGCTGACAGCTTCGGCGCGGGTTGCAGTATTTTGTAGAACTCCGCGTACCGCACTTGTTGTTGTGCGAGCATGCGACTTCTTGACACCGCGCATTGACATACAAAGATGCTCGCAGTCAATGATCACAATGACCCCCAGTGGCTTCAAGATGTCGACCATCGCATCGGCAATCTGTGTTGTCAGGCGCTCTTGTACTTGTGGGCGTCGTGAATACATATCTACTAGACGCGCAATCTTTGATAGTCCAGTGATTTTTCCACTTGGGATGTAGCCAACATGGGCAACACCATGGAAAGGTGTTAAGTGGTGCTCACAGTGTGAAAAAACCTCGATATCACGCACGATTACAAGCTCTTCATGGCCGATGTCAAAAGTAGTTGTTAATACTTCTTCTGGTGATTGCCATAGCCCTTCAAAATTTTCTTTCATTGCGCGGGCAACGCGAGCCGGAGTCTCCTTTAAACCTTCACGATCTGGATCTTCACCTAATGCAAGTAGTAGTTCGCGTACAGCTTTTTCGGCACGCTCCTGGTCATATGGACCAGATGCACGTCCATCTGTAACGGTAACTTTACTTATCATCACGTATGGCTTTCTTTCGGCGTACAGGCTTTTTCTTCTCTACAACAACTTCAACAACTCTTTCTGGAACATCCACTGGTGGCTGCTCTGAAGGAATACGTGTTGGAGAACCTGTCCAAGCTGGACGTGGCGTAACTGCACGTACTTTCTTGAAGATCACTTCAATCTCTTCCTTATTAAGAGTTTCCTTCTCGAGAAGTTCTATCACCATCTCATCAAGTATCTTGCGGTTGGCTACCAAAATATCGAATGCCTCTTGGTGTGCGTTTTCAATTAATGTGCGGATTTCGCGGTCTACAACCGCTGCGATATTTTCAGAATAATCACGTTGGTGTCCGTAATCACGTCCCAAGAATGGCTCAGAACTTGCACCACCCAACTTAATCGCACCAATCGCTTCAGTCATTCCATATTGAGTAACCATTGCTCGGGCAAGCGCCGTTGCCTTTTCAATATCATTTGATGCACCGGTAGATGGGTCGTGGAAAATTAACTCTTCAGCAGCACGTCCGCCTAATGAATAAGCCAACTGATCAAGTAGTTCATTTCGTGTAGTTGAATACTTGTCTTCATCTGGCAAGACCATTGTGTAACCAAGGGCACGACCCCGAGGCATGATTGTAATTTTGTGAACTGGGTCCGTGTGTGGCAACGCATGTGCAACAAGTGCGTGTCCAGCCTCGTGATAAGCGGTCACTCGACGTTCAGAATCGCTCATAATCCTTGATTTACGCTGTGGTCCAGCCATTACGCGGTCAATAGATTCATCGAGTTCCTTATTACCAATAACTTTCTTTTCTTCGCGCGCAGTAAGTAACGCTGCTTCATTCAAGACATTTGCAAGATCTGCCCCCGTAAAACCTGGAGTACGACGTGCGTAGTCCAAAAGCTTTACATCTTCGCTAAGTGGTTTGTTCTTTGCATGCACTGCAAGGATTGCTTCGCGACCCTTGAGATCTGGGCGATCCACTGCAATTTGACGATCAAAGCGGCCGGGACGCAGCAACGCAGGATCTAAAACATCTGGACGGTTTGTCGCTGCAATCAAAATAACCTTTGTATTTTCTTCAAATCCATCCATCTCAACTAAAAGTTGGTTAAGTGTTTGTTCGCGTTCATCATGCCCGCCGCCCATACCTGCACCGCGCTGACGACCAACTGCATCGATTTCATCAACGAAGACAATTGCTGGAGCGTTTTCTTTTGCTTGATTGAAAAGGTCGCGAACACGGGCAGCACCAACTCCCACAAACATCTCAACAAAGTCAGAGCCTGAAATCGAATAAAATGGAACATTTGCTTCACCAGCAACGGCGCGTGCCAGAAGAGTTTTACCTGTTCCTGGAGGACCAAAGAGCAATACGCCCTTTGGAATCTTTGCCCCTAGTACACCGTACTTATCTGGATTTGCTAGAAAATCTTTAATCTCCTCTAATTCTGCGATAGCTTCATCAGCGCCAGCCACATCTTTGAAGGTTGTCTTTGGAACATCATTGCTTTGCAGTTTGGCACGTGAACGTCCGAATTGAAATACTTTATTACCACCTTGTGCCTGGCTCATCATCCAGAAGAAGAGAAAACCAATAAGCAAGAATGGAACAATCGACATTAAGAATGAAACTAATAATGACTGCGACGGAACACGAACATTCCAGCCTTTTGAAGGTGGATTACCCGTTAAAGCATCGACCAGAGTGGGTTCTTGGCGCGCGACATATGAAGCTTCAACTTTTGTTGCACCTTTAATTGTTGAGCCGGATTTTAAGATCAACCGAATCTTTTGATCTTTATCCACGATCTCTGCAGATTCAACATTTGATTGCGCAATCGCATCCAGGGCTTGCGAAGTTTCGATCTGTGTATAGCGATTTCCTGCAGCGCTGATTTGGCCGAAGATTGATACACCAAAGATTGCAACGAGAATCCAGAAAAGCGGTCCACGAAAAATTCGACCAGAACGAGTTGTCGGCTTCTTTGAGGTTGCTTTGCCAGAAAAACTCTTTGTGATTGGACTCTTCTGTGGTTTCTTAACGTCAGTCATAACTTAGATTTCTCGTTTCCTTGGGAAATGAATTCTTATGAATACATGTGCTTGGCAAGCACAGCAATAAATGGAAGGTTGCGGTACTTCTCGTCGAAATCTAGTCCATAACCAATTACGAAATCTGTTGGAATTTCAAAACCAACGTACTTAACATCTACATGTACTTTGGCTGCCTCTGGTTTACGCAAGATTGAGAGAATTTCGACACTTCCTACACCGCGTGACTCAAGATTTGATTTGAGCCATGAAAGCGTCAATCCTGAATCAACGATGTCTTCGACAATTAAAACATTGCGACCGGTAATATCTCGATCTAAATCTTTAAGAATTCTTACCACTCCACTTGATTTAGTACCTGAGCCATACGATGAAACCGCCATCCAATCCATTTCAACGTGGCGTTGTAGCGCACGTGAAAGATCGGCAACAGCCATCACTGCACCTTTTAATACTCCGATGAGAAGAAGATCTTGACCCTCATAATCTTTATCAATCTGCGCAGCCATCTCTTTAATGCGCGCCTGCAAAGCTTCTTCAGTGACAATGACGCGTTCTATATCTCCTGCGACTGCTGCTAAATCCACGGTGCTCCCTATGGTTGGTGACGTAAGAGCGAAAGTCTGCCCGAAAAACGCTCAACCTTCACACCGCCGGGCAGATGAGCCGGACCTTGGCCATTCCACGCTGAAATTAGCGCCTCAACGGCCCCTACATGCTCAGCCGATAGCGATCCGGTGGGGGCGCCCACGGCATAAATGGCGCGGCGAATAATCCGTGTGCGAATAGCCCGAGGCAGGCCGAGTAGGTAGCTGCACTCCAAATCATGTAGATCCAAAGCCAGAACCTCTTGTTCGCACCACTGATCAAGGGCATCGGCATCGTCTCGAAGTAATTGCGCACTACGTACTAAGGCATCTGAAATTCCTGGGCCGATAGCTTTTTCCAAAGTTGGAATTGCTACGGTACGAACGCGCACTCGCGCAAACTGAAGATCTTTATTGTGCGGATCCATCCAGGGTGCAATCCCGATTTCTTTGCACGCATTCTCGGTTTGTTCCCGAGTTATTGAAAGAAATGGTCGAATATATCGCCCATTAATTTCTGCCATTCCTGAAAGTGATCGAGTACCGGATCCGCGCGCCAGCCCAAGCAAAACGCTTTCTGCTTGATCGTTATGTGTGTGTCCTAAGAAAATCGCATCTGCATTTAAAGTGTCAAGAGCTTCATAACGCGCTTTGCGGGCCGATGCCTCTAAGCCATCAGTAATTTCAACATTTACTTTTTTAATAATGCACTCAATCTCTAAAGTTTTCATCTGATCAACGACGATATTGGCCTGCTGATTTGATTGAGTTTGTAATTGATGATCAATTGTCACTGCAGAAAACTGTAAAGCTAGTTTCTTAACTTCCTTAGAAAGTGCGAATGCCAGTGCAAGTGAATCTGCGCCTCCAGAAACTGCAACGACAACACGATCACCTGCTTCTAATCTTTCTAGAAATGGGCGTACTGCACTGCGAATCGCCGACAGGTCAGAACTCATGCGATAAGACTAGACCCGCCCACCAAATGGCATTAGTCCCTTAATGCTATAAATATTTGAGAATAAGAGTCCCCTGCTCTTTGAGTTGGCCTCCCACATCATGTTATTTCCTGCATAAATAGTGATGTGGTGAATCGTGGAGATTGTTCCTTTATATGAGTAGAACAAGAGATCGCCAGGCACTAAATCATTGAGGGAAACATGCTTGGTATAGCCTGAATAAAGCGCCGAGTTAAGTCGATCCCAGTTAGGCCAAGCTAATCCAGCCGACTTGTAAGCGGCATAGACCAGACCTGAGCAGTCAAAGGTACTTGGACCTTGAGTTCCCCACACGTATGGCTTGCGAGCAAGTACTTGCGCTTTGGCATATGCCACAGCTTTGTCTCGCTGCACCTGTGTTGTACGAATCGTTGATCGGCCCTTGAACCCCTTATCTGGCCACACATTCTTTTGACCAGGTGTTTGATCTGCTTGATTAGCTTGTGCTTCTTCGAGTAATGCAAGTTGGCGCTGTTGTTCAAGTGTCGTTCGAACTTTTCGAGCGCTTAAAAGTTCTTTCATCAACGCATCTTGAACTTTTTGCAACTTTGCTACTTCTTTGGCTTGCTCTGCCTTTGCATCATCGGCAACTTTCTTAGCCGCGGAAACTTTATCTGTTGCTTTTTGCTGTGCAATCTTTGCATCATCTGCAGCTTTCTTTGCTGCTCGCGCAATAACTTCGGCTGCCTTGAATCGTTCAAGTGCAATGGAATTCTTTGTACCTAAAGTACTTAGGGTGCTGAGTTGATCCATCAAATCCTGAGGACCGTTTGCACTAAGTAAAGGCTCAATATCAGTCATGCTGCCGCCCATGATGTATGCATTTGTTGCAAGTCGGCCAATAACTTTGTGCGCCTCTTCTACTGCCGCTGCTGTCTCTGCCGCATATTGCGCTGCTGCGCGGGCTGCTGCCGCGGCAATGGCCAACTCTCTTTGAGCTTTTACATAGAGGGCTGTTGCCGCATTTGCTTTGGCGGTTAATGTCCGAAGTGTTTGATTGGCCGCTGCTAATTTTGCCGCTTGCGCATCTGCCGCTTTTTTCTTGGCCGCTTCAACTTTCTTGGCGGCTTCAATCTGTGCCAGAGTAGGTTTTGGGGTCTTTGCCACAGCTGGCGCTGTCGTAAGCGTCAGTCCAAGGGCGAGAGCGAGTGAAATCGCTCGATATTTTTTCAAGTTAAGACCTCCGGGGGAAGGGCTTAAGAATAATTGGCAATCCTTAGAAAACTGTGGGTTTGAAGGCTGGTGTCTCTAATTAGCTACATCACGACGTACAAAAAGTACTGAAGCAATTACTGCGCCAACAGCAACATAGATTCCGCCAACAAGAAGTGCATGAGAATATTCAATACCTCCCGATACGGGCCCAACTGCCGTTCCACCTGCAGCGATGGCATATAACTGCGTTCCCGGTAACCAGTTCTGCCAGGAGTTCTTCACGGCAATCAGCAAATTCTCAACTATTAGGAGCCACAAAACACCGAATGAGATTGAGCTAATTGGGGATCGCAGTAATAGACCCAGCACCATGCCAATTGTTCCGAATCCAATCACAGAAATCGTCACGTTAATAAAGGTTGTAAAGATTGCGTGACGTCCATCTGGGCCAAACCATAAATCTGTAGATACCTCTGCGCCCGGTGCAAGAATTACAGAGGCAGCAATGCTGACAATTGCTGAGAGCAAGATCATTACTAAAGCAAAAATCTTCATAGCAATAAATTTGCCAAGCAAAATACGTAATCGGCCAGGTTGGCGAACTAATAAGTTACGAAGTGTTCCATATGTGTATTCCTGGGCAGTCTGGGCTGCGAAAACACAAAGGGCAATTATTCCTAAGAATCCGCCAACGCTGCTAAATCCCTGTACACCGCCAGTTGAAAGACCTAGAACATCGCGCCCAACCATTCTTCCGCGATCAGAGTTTCCATCGGGTGAATCAATAAGTAAGAACAAGAGTGATGAAAAAAGTGCGCTGAAAAATACTGCCGCACCTAGTGTGCCTACAAGCAGAGTCGGACGACGAAGTTTGCGAAGTTCGGCAAATGCAACATTCCACATTATTTTTCACCTGTCATTTCAAAGAAGGTTTCTTCAAGGTTTGGTAGTTGTGGGGTTAACTGTGACAAAGTAATTCCTGAATCAAAAGCTGCACGGTTAAATTCAACAGCCCATTCAGCCGGGCCTTGAACATGGATTGCTCCATCACGAATAGTTGCGTGATGACCTGCTTGATCAGCGATTGCAAGAAGTTTTACTAAATCACTTTCATTGTTGCTCTTTGCGATAATTACTGGCTGCTGAGCGAGCATTAAGTCGGTCATCTTTCCAGTAAAGACAACTTCACCTTTACGTAGCATCACTAAATAATCACTAATAAGTTCGAGCTCAGATAAAAGGTGTGAAGAGACAAATACTGATGTTCCGTTATTGGCAAGCGAGCGCAGTAGTGCACGCACTTCTTGAATTCCTTCAGGATCTAATCCATTTGTTGGTTCATCCAGCATTAATAGTTTTGGATTTGGCAAAAGCGCAGCTGCAATACCAAGGCGCTGTTTCATACCCAATGAATAGGTTTTGTACTTTGATTTTCCGCGATCACCTAAACCAACTTGTTCTAGCAAGCCTGCTACTCGATCGGTAGAAAAGCCTCCTAGCGTTGCTAAGTATTTTAAATTTTCCTTTCCACTTAGCGCTGGATAGAAAGCTGGCCCTTCGATCATTGCTCCGACACGGGGTAGGTATTTCTCGGGATGTTTAATGGATTCGCCCAAGATTTCACCAGTTCCTCCCGTAGGAGTAATCAGTCCAAGCAACATGCGCATAGTGGTGGTTTTGCCTGAACCGTTGGGGCCGACAAAACCGCAGATAGTGCCAAGTGGAACTTCAAAAGTTGCATGAGAAACAGCTACCTGGTCTCCATATTTCTTACTTAAATCTGTAACTGAAATCGCAGTGTTGGACATGGGCCTTACTCTGCCACAATTAGCGCATGAGCAAACGACCTTGGGGCCATCGCCCCCTTAATGAGCGCGAAGAGCCTGAATGGGAATTGCATTCGCAGACCCATGCAGTCCGCGCCGGTCTTGCTCGCTCAGGTTTTGGTGAGACTTCTGAAGCTCTCTATTTAAATAGCGGCTTTACTTATTCAACAGCCGAAGAAGCATTTTCATCTTTTGCTGAAGAAACCGATCACTTCTTGTATAGCCGTTTCCATAATCCGACTATTGCAATGTTTGAGCAGCGCCTTGCTGCCATTGAAGGTGCAGATTTTTGCGTAGCAACTGGATCTGGGATGTCTGCGATGTTTGCATCTCTAGCCTGCATCGTCGAACAAGGTGATCACGTTGTTGCTTCAGCTGCAATGTTTTCTTCCTGCCATGTCGTTATAACTGAGTTATTACCAAAATGGGGAGTTACTTACGAACTTGTTAAGGGAAATGATCCAACTGTTTGGGCAAAAGCCTTAAGTAAGCCAACCAAAGCTGTCTTTATTGAAACTCCCAGCAACCCGCTTCTTGAAATCGTAGATATTGAAATGGTTAGCGAACTTGCACATAAAGTTGGCGCAACTGTAATTGTTGACAACGTTATGGCATCACCTATTTTGCAGAAGCCATTACAGCTAGGTGCCGATGTTGTTATGTACTCCGCTACAAAACATATCGATGGACAAGGACGTGTGCTAGCAGGAGCATTGCTTGGTTCACGTGAATATATTTTTGAAAAACTACTCCCTTTTGTCCGCCATACTGGTCCCGCTCTTAGTGCATTTAACGCTTGGGTACTTGTGAAATCTTTGGAAACTATGGAAATGCGCGTTCGTCGCATGACCGAAAATGCGCAGGCAGTAGCGGAGTTTCTTGAAAACCGTAAAGAGATTAAATCCGTCCGCTTCCCTGGCCTTAAATCTCACCCGGGATATGAGTTGGCTCAGAAGCAGATGTCTGGTGGTGGAACAACGATTGGCATTGAATTTGCTGGTGACCAGGAGGCGGTGTTCACCTTCATGAATAAGCTCAAAGTAATCGATATCTCCAACAATTTAGGTGATAGCAAATCACTCATTACTCATCCCTCTTCAAGTACGCACCGTCGATTGGCCCCAGAGGTTCAGGCTGAAATGGGCATCACTGCTTCTGTCTTACGTCTATCAGTTGGTTTAGAACATTCAAGCGACTTGATTAAAGATTTAGATCAAGCGCTAAGTTGAGCAACAACAAGTACTACAGATAACAAACTTAAATAAGTTATTGACCACTGAAAGATCTTCGCAGCTGTTTTGCCATAGTTATCGGAGCCTTCTTTAAGGCTTATAAGCTCGCGAGCAAATACAAGTCCAAGAAGTATCGTGATAATCATTGACCACAGTGGAAGTTCGGCAGAGGTAATTAGCCAAATAGAGCAAGCAATCATCAAGATCGTGTGGAACCACATCTCTTTATGAACTCGTGCCTTAGTCGCAACAACTGGAAGCATAGGAATTCCAGCGGCTGAGTAGTCCTCTTTATATTTAATCGCTAAGGCCCAAAAATGTGGAGGCGTCCAAAAGAAGATCACCATAAAAAATGCGAGCGCAGTCATTGACAGTGAGTTTGTAACTGCAGCCCAACCGATAAATACCGGCATGCATCCAGCTGCGCCGCCCCAAACAATATTCTGCGAAGTTCTACGCTTAAGCGCCATTGT
>CAITQC010000124.1 GCA_903894425.1 uncultured Actinomycetes bacterium | reverse complement strand
TCATTTGCAGCAACTGGTTTAAAGAAGATTCAGGCCGAATCTGGCCGCAATGCAATCGGTGGCATAACGTCATCACGTTGTACCAATGAAGAAGTCTTTGTTGTGCAGAAGATGAGTCGCGCAGCATTTGCTAACAACAACGTTGATACATGCGCGCGCGTGTGCCATTCACCTACCGGCTACGGTCTTGGTCAGGCCTTTGGAACTTCAGCAGGTACCCAGGACTTTGAATCTGTAGAGCACAGCGATGTCATCATGTTAATTGGTGCTAATCCAACATCTGCGCACCCAGTCTTTGCTTCAAGGATGAAAAAAGCGATTCGCAAGGGTGCCAAGCTGATCGTTATTGATCCACGTGTTATTCCACTTGTACGAACACCAGGTGTTACTGCTGCGCACCATCTGCAGCTAATGCCAGGAACAAATGTTGCCGTCATTAACGCTTTGGCGCACACAATTGTCACCGAGGGCCTTATGGATCGTGATTTTATTAATTCACGGTGCGAAGACAAGTCATATAAAGAGTGGGAAGCATTTATCTCACTACCTGAAAACTCACCTGAAGCGTTAGAAGCATCTTCACGTGTTCCAGCACAGGAAGTCCGCAAAGCTGCACGTTTATTTGCAACAGCTCTAAATGGATCTATTTATTATGGTTTAGGTGTTACCGAACATAGCCAGGGTTCAACAATGGTTATGGGAATCGCAAACCTTGCCATGCTTACGGGAAATATCGGACGTAAAGGCGTGGGCGTTAATCCGCTTCGCGGACAAAACAATGTGCAGGGCTCATGCGATATGGGTTCATTCCCACACGAACTACCTGGCTATCGCCATATTTCTAACCCAGATACCCGCAAAATTTTTAATGATAAATGGGGCGTAGTTTTAGATGCAGAGCCAGGAATGCGTATTCCAAATATGTTTGATGCAGCATTAGCTGGCGATTACCGTGGAATCTATGTTCATGGTGAAGATATTGCTCAATCAGATCCAAATACTTCACATGTCCATGCTGCATTGCGAGCCATGGATATGGTGATTGTGCAGGATCTATTTTTGAATGAGACCTCAAAGTTTGCTCATGTATTTTTGCCCGGTACATCATTCCTTGAAAAAGACGGAACCTTTACAAATGCCGAACGCCGTATCAACCGCGTGCGCCCGGTCATGAAATCTGCGACGGGTAAGAGTGAATACGAAGTTACATGTGATCTTGCAACTGCCATGGGTTATCCGATGTCATACAACAGCGGCGCTGAAATCATGGATGAGATTGCAGCGACTACACCAACATTTGCCGGTGTTTCATTTGCAAAGCTCGATGAAGTTGGAAGTTTGCAGTGGCCATGTAACGAGGCCAACCCAGAAGGTACGCCAATGATGCACATCGAGAGCTTTATGCGTGGTTTGGGCCAATTTATGCGCACTCCATACGTTGCAACTGATGAAAAAGCTTCACGTAAATTCCCTCTTTTGCTTACTACTGGACGTGTTTTAAGTCAGTACAACGTAGGTGCCCAGACTCGACGAACCGCCAATAATATTTGGCACAAGGAAGATATTTTAGATCTGCACGAATCAGATGCGCAGCTTCGTGGCATTGCCGATGGTTCATGGGTCAAACTTTCTAGCCGCGTCGGTGAAACAATTATGCGAGCACGTATTACCGATGAAGTACCAGCTGGTGTTGTCTATACGACCTTCCACTTCCCTGAAAGTGGCGCCAACGTAATCACAACTGATTTTTCAGATTGGGCAACCAACTGCCCCGAGTACAAAGTAACGGCAGTTGAAATTGCACCGAGTGCAAAAGGTCCAGGAGCCATGGTTGAAACCCACATCGATGGTGACGTTCAACTTGAATCTATTATCCGAATGGCTAATCAGATTGCAGCAAATATCCCATCAACTGATGCGCCTGAGATAAAGGTTGCTCACCACATCGTTCAGTTCTGGACACCAGTGATGATTGAACGCCTACATAAGGATGTAGATAAATCTAAGTTGTCACCAATTGTCTTAAAGGCACTTGATGTGATGCTAGTTGCTAAGTAACTGCTTTACTTGCGCAGCTAACTGCCCATATCCAACGTTCTGAATTTCAAGCGGTAGTTCGATTTCTGCCGCTGCTGATTTGGCTAGAGCTTCTAGCTCAGGTGTTGGTTGCTGCGCTAGCCAAATAACCCGCGAATAGTTTTTGAAGTAATCATCGCGAAGTTCTGGTCGGATATCTAAACCAAGCTCTACGATAACGCTGCGATGAAAAGATTTAACGAGAAAATCCGTTAAGAAATAAGTGCCGGCATCTGACTCCATAATGGATTCAACTTTTTCGCGGCCGGCAAAGATGTCATAACAGTGATTGCCACCCAAACGCTTTACGCCATGTGCTGCGATGACGGTATCGAGTGCGCCATATGTTCCACAATCTGCATATGCAACGGCGCATCGTGAATGTTTATCCTTGATTTCATTGAGCAGTTGGTCGACTTCTCCAGCGATTTTTTCAGGGCGGTTATGAAGCAAAGGCGGCAGGGGATAGATAGTGATATCTAAGGAATCTGAGGCTGCAATATCGGCGATATGTGTGGCTAAGGCGCCACATGCAACGATTCCGACGCTCATGCAGGAAAGGCTAGGCGTTCAACAAATTTATCGTTGAAATCTTCACGATCAGAAAGTTCAATGTAATCAATCTCTTCGAGTAGAGCTTGAGCACCGTGACGCTCTTGTGCCGACAGCAAAACCATCTTGGCGCCCTCGCCGGCTACGTTACCTGCCGACATAATGCGCATGACCGAAAGCTTTGGTACTAAACCAATCTTGATTGCAGATGAAGGTGAAAGATAGGAACCAAATGAACCGGCAAGAAGAACTTGCTGAATCTCTGATTCTTCAACACCAAACTCTTCAAGCAGTAGCGCCCAACCAGTAGCGATGGCGGCTTTTGCAAATTGAAGTTCGCGCACATCGCGTTGAGTCAAAAAGACGCAGTCAGATAGATCGCCAACATCTTTGCTCCAAGTCAGAACAAATACACGTTCACCTTCGCGGGTTACTAAGCGGCTAGCAAGCTTTGGTGCGATTGTCAGCGCAGCTTCATCAGTTACAAATTTACCTGAATGATCAAGAAGGCCAACTTGAACCAATGATGCACATGCATCAACAAGGCCTGAACCACATATTCCAACGGCAGGGGCATCATCGATAGTGCCTATTACTAATTCGCCATCAACAACTTTAATTGTTTCGATAGCACCAGATGCTGCGCGCACGCCACATTTGATACTTGCCGCTTCAAAGGCAGGGCCCGCTGGGGCGGCCGTTGCAAGGATTTTTTCGCCATCACCTAAGACGATTTCGCAGTTTGTGCCAACATCGATAAACAGACGTAGACGCTTGTCGCGATCCATTCCTGATGCAAGAGCTCCAGCGATAATGTCGCCACCAACGTATGCACCTAGAGATGGCAAGATCACGGCTTTAGCTAATGGATGTACCTGTATACCGATCTCTTTCACATCGATATTGGGATAGTCGGCGGTTGCCATAATAAATGGCGCAACACCTAGAGGTTCTGGATCGATTCCAAGTAGCAGTTGAACCATTGTGGCGTTACCGGCAATAGCTAATTCGTAGACATGGTGCGGGTTAACAGCTGCTTCAGTACAAACCTCTTGGGTCAATTGATTAAGAGTTTCTTGCGCTAAACCACTTAGTTTTGCCAAGGCGTTGGGGTCGAGCATCGTTGCACTGATACGCGTGATTACATCAGCGCCAAAAGGCTGTTGCTTATTAAGCATTGACTTAACTGCAACTGGAGTACCAGTGTTGAGATCTAGCAGCGTTGCAACAACGGTAGTTGTACCTAAATCGTATGCGATTCCATATCGCACATCAGTTGTGTCGCCTGCTTCGATTCCAAGGAATTCTTGATCAACAAAGACTGCAGTTACTTTAAAATTTGCTGCGCGCAAAATGCGTGGGAGTTCGCGCATCGATGCCAGGCTGGCATTAGCCACGATGTCATCGACGGCATCGAAAACGCGCACGATATCGGTACGTTGATCAGCAAGGGTTGGCTCTTCAAGTTCGATGTAGCGTTTTTGAACTGCAGGACGCAAGATAACTTGTCGACCAACACCAACAGTTGCAGCCTTTGGGCGGGTAGTTAACGCGGGTACATCAACTGAAATATCTCTGGCGGTGCGCACCAAACAGGCCAGCCGCCAGCCCTCTTTGATTTCAGTCTCAGTGAAGGCACGAAAATCTAACTTGGATGGTTCAACATCGCCATCAGTAACTTTGATGCGGCACTTTTTACACGTGCCATACCCGCCACATGTTGAATCAATTGCGATTCCATTCCATGAGGCAGCATCAAATGCACTCACACCAGTTGGTACTGTAATAGTTTTTTGTGAAGCTACCGAGCCATCTTTTTCAAATGATGTGAAGGCAAGTTTGACTCGCCCAGTACCGTCATGTTCGGGTACTAGGGACGGGTCAAGTTCTTTTTTACTAATGAGATTAGTTCCCTTCAGCGGCGGCTTTAGCTGCCTCCATTGCGCGATAGCGCATGATCCAGTTTGTTCCCCATGGATCAAGACCTAGCAAAAGATCAGCGGCACGAACAGATTCAACAATTGCCGCAGTACGTGAATCCATAACGGCGCTGGTTAAACCCATTGCCATTGCAGCTGGCAAAAATGCGGCATTAAGCGCATGACGGTGAGGTAGACCAAATGAGATATTTGATGCGCCCAGTGTCATGTTTAGGCCGTATTTTTCGCGAATTAAATAGATAGTTTCAAGCGTGTGTTTTACCGCTTCTGGATCTGCACCAACAGTCATTGCAAGTGGATCGATTACTAGATCTTCCAGTGGAATTCCATGTTTTTCAACTGTGCGAACAATTTTTTCAACGATGATCATGCGCTCAGCTGCAGTTGCTGGAATTCCAGTTTCATCATTTGGAAGAGCGATGATTGCGGCGCCATGCTTTTTAATGAGGGGAAGAACAAGTTCCATACGGTCATCTTCGCCAGTAACGCTATTTACTAAGGCCTTACCTTGGTAAGTCTCAAGGCCTGCCTGTAACGCTTCGATTACTGAAGAGTCGATACAGATAGGTAGGTCGGTAAGCGTTTGAACCATAGTGATCGCTTTAGAAAGCAGAGCGGGTTCATCAGTTAGTGGCACACCCATATTCACATCAAGGACATCGGCTCCACCAGCAACTTGTGCGACGACATCTTTTTCAATCGCCGAAAGATCACCAGCACGGAGTTGTTCTTGAAACTTTTTACGGCCCGTTGGGTTAATACGCTCACCGATAATACAAAAGGGCTGGTCGTGGCCCATAGTTACTGTTTTGCCAGGTGAGGTAAGGATTGTGTGCATTGTGGGCTCCTAGTTAGTTTCTTGGTTTCTGTCCGAGGTCGTGCATAAAACGATCTAATGAATCATCATGACGAAAATCTGTGACATGAAGTCCACGTACTGCAGGTAATGACAGTGCATGCTCAGCTAATTCAAGAGTCAACTTGTATGCCTCTTCTGCTTGATCGGTCGCTGCGGCAACTCGATTGATAGTGTCCAAAGGAATATCAATGCCAGGTACTTTCTCATTCATAAAGCCCATCGGCTTTGCACTCTTTACTAAAACAATCGTTGGGATCAACTTTAAATCCGGTGCAATCTTGGCTACCCCTGCACAGAACTTCTCTAAGCGATCTGGGTGGTAACAGATTTGAAGTTGTAGATACTTTGCACCAGCACGATGCTTCTTCAGTGCACGTTCGATTCGGTAATCAAATGGGGGAGCAGCTGCGTTTTCAACTGCACTGATATAGAAGTCAGGAGCAGGATTGATCTTTCGCCCTGAAAGGTATTGCCCAGTAGTTAGAATTCGAGCGATATTGATGGCCTGGGTGCTGTCGATATCAAAAACACGACGGGTCTCTGGTTCATCCCCGGCAGTTACATCATCGCCAGTTAGTAAGGAGATGTTTTCGATTCCATGAAGGGCGGCGCCCATCATGTCGGCCTGGATGGCTAGACGGTTTTTATCGCGGCACACAATCTGCATGATTGGTTCGATGCCATGCATCTTCATTGCAATCGCAGATGATGTATTTGAAGCATGGGCATGGGCCGCGGGATTATCTGTTGCATTGACTGCATCAAACCAAGGCGCTAAACGTGCGGCGTTTTTTTCAACTTTAGCCATACCGCCACCATCTAGTGATGGGAATTCAGCGGTGAAGACAGTTTCTAAAGTATTTTCTAGTTTTTCGCGCATCTGTGACATTAGTGCGCCTCATCTTGCGTTGACCAACCAGCAGGTGTTTGCTGATCGCGCTTTGTAATCAAGTTAATCCACGATGAAGTTCCTTGAAGGCGCATATCTACGGGTGGTCGTAGTTCATTGAAATGTTCTTTCCATACTGTCGGCATCGGCAGAGCAACCTTACGGTCATATGCTTTTAACCACACACATTGCATCTCAGGCTTTACTTCGCAATGACCATTTTCGCGTACCCCACCACATGGGCCGTTACGCAAAGTCTTTGGACATGTCATTGGACATGTCATGCCAGTTGAATGCAGAACGCATTGTCCGCACATGCGACAGTCCCATACGGGTTTCTTAATCGCATGCTCAACAAAAGGTAGAAGTTTTTTTAGCATGAAGTTAATTTAAACCTTAGCTGCTGCGCGCTTTTTTGCAATTAGTTCTTTTGCCATGCGCACGGCAGTAGATGCATCGGCTGCAAAGCCATCGGCACCAACAACATCGGCATACTCCTGTGTAACTGGTGCTCCACCGACCATGATGATTACTTGATCGCGTAAACCAGCCTTAGTGATTTCGTGGATGTTAACTTTAAACATCGGCATCGTTGTAGTTAAGAACGCCGACATTCCGACGATATCTGGCTTGTGTTCGATAATCGCTGCAACGAATTTTTCTGGTGCAACCTGAACACCGATATCAATAACGTTAAAACCAGCGCCTTCAAGCATGATATTTACAAGATTCTTGCCGATATCGTGAACGTCGCCCTTTACGGTTCCCATCAAAAATGTACCTACTGTTTCAGCGCCTGTTTCAGCTAGCAATGGGCGCAGCACGTTTAGTGCACCTGACATGGCTTTACCTGAAATCAGCATCTCTGGAACAAAGAAGTCTCCGCGCTCAAATCTGGCACCAACTTCTTCCAATGCTGGAATCAATGCATCGAAAAGAATGGCGCTAGGCGTCATTCCATCGGCAATGCCTTGGTTAGTGAGTTCGAGAACTGCTGGAGCGTTACCGACAAGGGTTTCGTCAAAAAGAGCTTTGATGATCTCGTCATGTGTCATGCCGCACCTATCTTTCCATCGTGGTTTGCTTGGAGTGTTGCGATCTCGTCAATGATCATGTCACCGATCTTGAAGAGATCTTTCTGAGTCAATCGAGTTGATGGACCAGAAACTGAAATTGCACCAACGACACGACCATCGTGCTCGCGGATTGGTGCAGCTACTGCGACTAAACCCTCTTCGAGTTCGTCAATAATTAATGCAAAACCCTTTTTACGGACAACTTCTAACTCTTCAAGAAGTCGTGTGCGTGAAGTAATTGTCTTTGTTGTTCGCTTTTCAAGACGTCCGGCAGGAATAGTCACTGCTGCATATGCCAACAAAACTTTACCCAGAGCTGATGCGTGATACGGAACGGATTTGCCGACCCAGTTAGTTGCTGACAGCAAATACTGTCCATCTACTTGGTCGATTAATTTAAGGTCACCATTGCCAGCAACGGCTAAGTTGGCAGTTTCTCCAGTGCGATTAGCGAGAACCTCTAAAATATTATGCATACGCGCAACAAGAATAGAGTCTTGGTTTTGTCCACGAGCAAATTGAGTTAAAACAGAACCGGCAACATAGGCACCATTGCGATCTCGCAGTAATAATCCCTGGCGCTCGAGTGCACTTAGGATGCGCGAGGTTGTGCTTTTAGGTAAATCATAAATTCGTGCAAGCTCGGTTAAAACTGGGGGAGTATCGGATTCCAAAACATGAATGAGAAGAGCAGATGCGCGATCTATTGCTTGCGTACCGGTATGAAGTTCGGTCATCGCACACCTCCTTCGAAGGTTCCACCATATGGAACCACAGTTCCATAACTAAAGAGTATTCTCGTGCATGTTCGGGGTCAATAGCGCCACATCGCTATTAATATCGAACCACTACTACAGGTAAGGAACCAGCCGTGAGCTTTATTAACAAGATGCCCCGTTATGAAATCCTGAGTGAAGAATCGATGGCGACATTGACTCTGGGATGGAAACGAATCGTTTCAGAGATTGGCATCGAGTACATGAGTCCGTGGGCGCTAGATATGTTGCGCGAAGCAGGGCAAACCGTAGAAGGCGACAATGTTAAATTTGATCCAGAGTGGATCTTGAAGCAAGTTGCAAAGGCACCAAGTCAGTTCAATCTTCGTGCTCGTAACCCAAAGAACAACGTTCAAATCGGTGGAGACTCAATGGTCTTCGGTGGTGTCTATGGCCCACCATTCGTACGTCAAGGAGATGTTCGTCGCGATGCAACTTTTAGCGACTATGAAAACTTTTGTAAGTTAGCTCAGAGTTATGACGCACTCGATAGCGTTGGCGGCGTTGTTTGTGAGCCAAATGATCTATCACTTGATTCACGCCACTTAGATATGGCATATGCGGCTGCAACACTGACTGATAAGTTCTTCATGGGCAACGTTGTAACTGCAGAAAATGCACGCGATGTTATAAAGATGGCAGAAATTATTCATGGCGGACGCAGTGCAATTGAAGATACGCCAGCATTGATCTCTTTGATTAACTGCAACTCACCACTGCGCTGGGACGATCGCATGCTTGATTCATTGCGAGAATATGTTCTTGCAGGTCAGCCAGTTGTAGTCACACCATTCTTGCTTATGGGCGCAATGAGCCCAGTAACAATTCCAGCAACTTTGGCGCAGCAAATCGCTGAAGCGCTCAGTGGAATCGCACTTGCACAGCTAATCCGTCCGGGATGCCCAATCGTCTTTGGTTCATTTCTTTCAAATATCGATATGCAATCAGGTTCACCACAGTTTGGTACCCCTGAATCAGGTATTGGCCTGCTTTGCACTGGCCAGATCGCACGTAGCTTTAACCTTCCATTTCGTGGCGGCGGCGGCCTGAACTCATCTCAGACAGTTGATGCACAATCTGCCTATCAAACAATGATGACAATGATGCCAACGTTTTTATCAGGAACTAACTGGGTTATGCATACCGCTGGCTGGTTAGAGGGCGGACTTGTATCTTGCTATGAAAAATTCATCGTTGATATCGAAATCCTTCAATCTCTGATGACTGAGTTCACACCGCTTGAATTCAACATCGATTCATTGGCATTTGATGCACACGTTGAAGTTGGCCATGGCGGCCATTTCTTGGGTGCTGCTCACACAATGGAGCGATTCCGCGACTGTTTCTATCGTCCATTCTTAACAAATAGCGATAACTACGAGCGTTGGACACGTCTGGGCTCAAAGGACACTAAGGATCGCGCAACTGAGATCTATCAGAAGAAGCTCGAAGAGTATGTGGCCCCAGAGATGGATCCACGTATGAAACAAGAGCTCGATGAGTTTGTGGCAAAGCGCAAGAGCGAACTAGATTAAGTAAATGGTCGCAACGCTCTATATCGACGGTGCTTGGAGACAAGCATCTGATGGCGGCGCTCACCATGTTCATAGTCCGCATGATCAACGCGTAGTTGCAACAGTTTCACAGGCAACACAAGAAGATGTTCTCGATGCAATCACTGCTGCGCGAACATCTTTTGATTCAGGCGTTTTTACGTCGTGGACATTTGCCCAGCGCAGCGCACTAGTTTCAAAGATTGCAGAGCTGCTTGAACGCGATTTAAAAGATATCGCTAAAAAAGAAAGCGATGACACTGGCAAGCGCATCATCGAAGCTGAATATGACATCGCCGATGTCATTGCAACCTTTCGCCACTTTGCCGCCCTTGGCTTAAAACAGCATGATCGTGCCGTGGATGTGGGCCTAGCTCACGTAACAAGCACAATAGTTCACGAACCCCTTGGCGTAGCTTCATTAATCGGGCCGTGGAACTATCCACTGCTACAGATTGCTTGGAAAGTTGCTCCGGCATTAGTAGCCGGATGTTCTTTCATCGTTAAGCCATCTGAATTAACGCCACAAAGTGCAATCGCATTAATGCACGCAATAGAAGAAGCAGGAACACCGAAAGGTGTCGCAAATTTAGTTTTAGGTCCCGGCTCAGTTGTTGGCGCTCACTTAATCTCAGATCCCCGTGTTGATATGGTCTCTTTCACTGGCGGATTAAATACCGGTCAAACGATTATGAAGGCGGCAGTTTCAACAGTTAAACGCTTAGCCCTCGAACTCGGTGGCAAGAACCCGCACATAATTTTTGCTGATTCAGATATCGATGCAGCAATTGATAACGCGGTGACTGCAGCGTTTTTGCACTCTGGTCAAGTTTGTTCTGCCGGAACACGTTTGATTGTTGAACGTTCGATTCATGATCGCGTTGTTAAAGAGATTGTGCGTCGGGCAGGTCAGATCCGATTAGGTGGCCCAGAGGATTTGAGCGCCGAAACCGGACCACTGATAAGTAAGTCTCACCTTCTTAACGTCTCCCTTTATGTTGATAAAGGAGTCGCAGAAGGTGCCACATTATTAGTTGGCGGAAAGCGCAGCGACAAACCAGAACATGCTGATGGTTGGTATTACTTGCCAACGGTTTTGGATAACTGCAATACAAAAATGTTTTGCGTTCAAGAGGAATCATTTGGTCCTGTAATGACCGTTGAAGTTTTCGATACCGAAGCAGAAGCCATTGCCATCGGCAATGACACTCCATTTGGTTTATCTGGTGGTGTTTGGACACAAGATGAAGCTAAAGCGGCCCGCGTAGCCAGCGCATTGCGTCATGGAACTATCTGGGTCAATGATTTTGGTCCTTATCGCCCGCAGGCAGAATGGGGCGGATATAAGCAATCTGGCATTGGCCGCGAATTAGGTGAGCATGGTTTGGGCGAATACCTTGAAATCAAACACATTTGGACCAACAATGCTCCTAGTAAATCTGGCTGGTTTTCAGATGGGGGAGCGCAATAAATGGCAACAGGAGCACCAATGATTTCTGTTCGAAATCTCTGGAAAGTATTTGGTGCTAACGCCGACAAAGTAATCGGCTCACCATTAGCAGATCTTTCTCGCTCAGAACTTCGCGCACAGACCGGTAACACAATTGCTGTTCGCGATGTTTCATTTGATGTTGCACCCGGCGAAGTCTTTGTTGTTATGGGGCTGTCAGGCTCTGGAAAATCTACTCTTGTCCGTTGTATGACTCGCTTAATCGAACCGACTCAAGGCTCATTAACTCTTGAGGGCGAAGACATTTTGAAAGTTGATAATGCGCGGTTGCGTGAACTTCGTAAGACTCGATTTTCAATGGTCTTCCAGCACTTTGGCTTACTGCCTCACCGAAAAGTTATAGACAACATCGCCTACTCGCTTGAGATTAACGGAGTAAAGAAAACTGAACGTCATGCCCGTGCCAATGAAGTTATTGAGTTAGTTGGTCTTTCAGGTTATGCCAATGCATACCCTGAACAGTTATCTGGTGGAATGCAGCAGCGCGTTGGTTTAGCTCGAGCACTTGCCGTAGATCCTCAGGTGCTGTTCCTAGACGAACCATTCTCTGCCCTAGATCCCCTCATTCGTCGCGATATGCAGCAGGAGGTTATCCGCCTGCATCATGAGCTTGGCAAAACCATGGTCTTCATTACCCATGATTTATCAGAGGCGGTAAAAGTTGGTGACCGCATCGCAATTATGCGTGATGGAGCAGTTGTACAAACCGGAACGCCGGAGGAATTAGTTGCCAACCCTGCCGATGAATATGTTGCTAATTTTGTTCGAGACATCGCTAAGTCGCATGTATTAACTCTTAAATACTTGGCACGCCCTGTGCGCAGCGATGAGGCAACTGACGGACCAGAACTGCCGGCAAACACAATTATTCGAGATGCCGCACAAGTAATTTTGCAGACCCATAAACCAGTACGGGTCAATGACAATGGCAAGGCTTTAGGGGTTGTCTCGAGCGAGGATGTATTGCGGTTAATTTCTGGTGTCGCATAATGCATCGTTTTAAAAAATCTGAGCTCCTGCTTGCCGGAACAATTGTTTGGATCTTTCTCTCAAGAGTACTTCAAGGCCATTCAACTCTGGAACTTCCAACTTCGGATAATACGCCAGTAACAACAGCTTTTGGTGATGCCGCTGCTTCTATCCGCGGTAACCGCACTAAGAGTGCAGCCTTCATCTATTTCTTTAATCCAATTCGCGCAACCATTAATGGTTTTGTCGAAGCCATCCGCACCGTAATTTCTGTGCCTCGCGGTAATTCAGTAATCCCACTTATCGGCTGGTTTGGAGTAGTTGCGATTGTCGCATTTACCGTTTATGCAACAAGTCGTTTGCGCACTGCATTACTTGCTACATCGCTGCTGCTTGCATGCGGAGCACTAGGAATGTGGCAATTTACAATGGATACGTTTGCGATGACCTTTGCATCGGTACTTCTTTCCCTTGCTCTCGGAGTACCACTAGGAATCTGGGCTGGATTATCTGATCGGGTCTTAAAGATATTGACACCATTTTTAGATTTGGCACAGATTTTGCCGACTCTTGTTTACTTAGCGCCGTTGGCACTTTTCTTCCTCATTGGTTCGGCATCGGCAACTATTGCAACGATGGTCTACAGCATCCCGATAGCAATCCGAATTACATCGCATGCGATAAGAAATCTGAATCAATCTCCCATCGAAGCGGCAGTTTCAATGGGCTCAAACACCAAGCAGACATTGACCAAAGTTCAATTGCCTATGGCGAAACAGATGATTGTTCTAGGCATAAATCAAACGGTAATGGCCGCGCTTTCATTTGTAGTTATCGCAGCTTTGATTGGTGCACCTGGACTTGGTAAGCCAGTAATCGAGGCCTTGATTATTCGTAACGTGGGCCAGGGCTTTGTGGCTGGATTTGCCGTTGTTTTTGTAGCGATTTTGCTTGATCGCAGCACAAGCGCGGCAGCAAAAGCTCAAGAATCTTTTATCCCGCCAACGCCTAAGACAATCAGAATCAATCGGATAAAGGTTGCTTCTGCTGGTGCAGCCGCCATTGTTTCAATCATTCTTTCTCGCACAGTCTTATCTCTAGCGGTGTGGCCATCATCAATAAATATTTCGCAACAAGTTGAAGATGTAACCAACAGTGCGACTGAGTGGGTAACTACAAATCTCTATATCTTTACCGTTGGCTTTAAAGATTTCATCTCTAACTGGGTACTAAATCCTTTAGAAACTCTTTTGGCGTTTTCTCCATGGTATTTATCATTTGCAGCTTTTATCTTCTTAGCTCTTGTAATTGCCGGACCTCGCATAACTATTTTGGCTGGTGTGCTGATGTCACTAATGGTCGCATCTGGTTTGTGGCATGAAGCGATGATTACATTGACGCAAACGATTGTTGCCACATTGCTAACAATGGGAGTTGGAATTTTACTTGGCATTTGGATTGGCCGAAGCGAAAGAGCAGAGAAACTCCTGCGACCATTTCTCGACGCCGGGCAAACTTTGCCAGCATTTGTTTACTTAATTCCCATGCTGGGTCTATTTGGGCCAACACGTTTTACGGCTATCGCCACCGGTATTGTTTATGCGATTCCAGTGGTGGTAAAGATCGTTGGTGAGGGTATCCGTGCAGTGCCAGCAACAATGATTGAAGCAGCAACGGCTGCAGGTTCAAGTGTTCGTCAGATTATTATGAAGGTGCAGCTACCTGCTGCCAAGAAAGCTATTTTGCTTGCAACTAATCAAGGCATGATCTTTGTTTTGGCCGTTGTAGTAATTGGAGGCTTTGTTGGTTCTGGTGGACTTGGCTATCTAGTTATTTTGGGCGGATCAAAACCTGATTTGCAAGGCAAAGGGTTAGTAGCGGGGTTAGTTATTTTGTTGATGGGCGTGACCATCGACCGCATCGCCCAAGCAAGCGCAAAACGTGTATAAAAAATAGCCTCAAAACTCGGGCAAACCCCTATACCTAGCTTCTTTTTCCTATTACGCTCGCGTAAAGCTTTTCAAACCATAGGAGGAGAGAAATGAAATTTAGCCTTCGTCGTCGCATTGCGGCGGCATCGCTACTTGCAACTGGAGCACTTGTGCTTTCAGGTTGCAGCTCAAGTGTTAACGACAGTGCATCATCAGGTGACTGTGGTACTTGGGGAATGGCAATGCATGCATGGAACGGCTATACAGCATCAGCGCAAGTTGTTGTTGAAATCGCCAAGGCAAACGGTTGCACAATCAACCAGACAACACTTGAAGAAGCCGGCGTTACTTATGACGCAATGGAAGCTGGATCAGTTGACGTAGTTATCGAAGACTGGGGCGGCGGACGTTGGAAGGAATGGGTAGATCGCGGAGCTGTTCAAGAGATTGGTCCTGATGGAAACATCGGACTTATCGGTATGTTCGTTGCACCTTGGATGGTTGAAAAGTATCCAGATATTTTGGATTCAGCTAACTTGAATAAATACGCAGATCTATTTAAGACTGCAGATTCTGGTGGCAAGGGTGCTTGGTATGAAGGTCCTCCGGGATACACCACAGTTGGTGAGAAAATGATTTCTGCTAACAAGTTGAACTACAAAGCAATTTCAACTGGTTCAGAGGCAGCACTCGTTGACGTACTTACAAAGGCTGAAGCAAATAAGACCGCAGCACTTGCATACTTCTACGAGCCACACACATTATTCGTCAAGGTTCCTGGCTTGGATAAGTCACGCATCAAGTTCCCAGCAAACGACTGGTCTGATGCGGCAAAGGCAAGTGGTCTAACTGACTACCCAGAAACAGTTCTTCAGAAGCTTGCTACCAAGAAGCTAATGGACTCTGGTTCAATCTTTGCAACCATCGTTCAAAACTTCAATTGGACTAACGCAGATCAAAACTCTGTTGCAGCCGATATTGAAGGCGGAATGGAACCAGCAGCAGCGGCCCAGAAGTGGATCGATGCTAATCCAGACACTGTAAACAAGTGGCTTGGAAAGTAATTAAAAAGCAGTAAGTAATCTATAAAGCGGGGCCTCTACTTGGTATAAATCACTAAGTAGAGGCCCTGTTTTATTAGTAGACTCGCGGGCATGAGTTCGCAATATGACTACATCATTGTTGGTGGCGGTTCTGCTGGGTGTGCTTTAGCAAATCGTTTAAGTGAAGATCCCAAAAATAAAGTTCTAGTGCTTGAAGCTGGGCGCCGTGACTGGATCTGGGATGTATTTATTCATATGCCAGCAGCGTTAGCTTTTCCAATCGGTAGCAAGTACTACGACTGGATGTATGAATCCGAACCAGAGCCATTTATGAATAACCGCCGTATCTATCACGCGCGTGGAAAAGTACTTGGTGGATCCTCTTCAATCAACGGACAGATTTGGCAGCGCGGTAATGCCATGGATTATGAGCGCTGGTCTAAAGATCAAGGCATGGCCAACTGGGATTATGCACACTGTCTTCCATATTTTAAGAAGGTGGAAAACTGTTTAGCTGATCCAAAGTCACCATTTCGCGGCGATGATGGGCCACTTAAATTAGAGCGCGGACCAATTAAGGGACCACTCTTTGCCGCATTCTTTAAAGCAACTGAAGAAGCTGGTTACCCACGCACAGAAGATGTCAATGGATATCGCCAAGAAGGCTTTGCAGCCTTTGATCGAAATGTGTATCGCGGACGTCGCCTAAGTGCAGCGCGTGCATATTTGTATCCTGTTATGAAGCGTAAAAACTTAACCGTTAAAACCCGTGCACATGTAACTAAGGTTCTATTTGATGGCACAACTGCTACAGGGGTTGAAGTAATAATTCGCGGAAAGAAGCAGAGTTTTACTTCGCGCGAAGTAGTTCTATCAGGTGGCGCAATTAATACGCCGCAGATCCTGCAACTTTCAGGTGTTGGCAAAAGGGAAGATCTAGAAAAACTTGGCATTAAAGTTGTTAAAGATTTGCCTGGTGTTGGTGCAAATCTACAAGATCACCTTGAGGTTTATGTTCAGTACAAGTGCAAGCTGCCTGTATCGATGCAACCAATTACACAGTTCTGGCGCCGTCCATTTATTGGCGCTGCATGGTTGTTCTTTAGAAAGGGCCCAGGGGCTACCAATCAATTTGAGGCCGGTGGCTTCACCCGCAGCAATGAAGATGTTGCCTATCCCAACCTGATGTTCCACTTTTTGCCTCTTGCCATTCGCTATGACGGCACCGGAGACACACGCGGTCACGGCTATCAGGTGCACGTTGGCCCTATGTATTCAGATGCCCGCGGCTGGTTAAAGATTAAGAGCGTTAATCCATTTGAAAAGCCTGCGATGCAGTTCAACTACTTGTCTACTGATCAAGATCGCCGCGAATGGATTGAAGCGGTTAAGACTGCGCGAAATATTTTGACTCAACCTGCGATGAATGATTACAACGCAGGTGAATCATCCCCAGGAGCTTCAGTTTCAACAGATGAAGAGATTTTAGATTGGGTACGCAAAGATGCCGAGACTGCGCTGCACCCATCATGTACGGCAAAGATGGGCACCGATGCGATGTCAGTTGTTGATCCAACAACTATGAAGGTTCATGGTGTTGATGGTTTGCGTGTATGCGATGCATCGGTTTTCCCATATGTGACTAATGGAAATATCTATGCACCTGTAATGATGGTTGCAGAAAAAGCGGCCGATTTAATCTTGGGCAAAACTCCACTTCCTGCAGAAAATATTGAGTTCTATCGCCATGGAAAATGATGAGCTTGCCCCCTCATCGATTGCACGGGTAAGGGTACAAAAAACTGATTCTGATGTGACATCTTCGGATTCAGTAGTTGTCGAAGAACCACTCGAGATTCGCATCAAACGCGGCGAATTAGAAGATCAGCTAGGCATCACAATGCGAACTCCTGGTGCCGATTTAGAACTTGCTGCAGGTTTTTTGTGGGGAGAGGGCTTCCTTAAATCACCGGATGAATTAATCTCTGTCAAAGTCTGTGCCGATAAATCTTTGTCACTGCGCCAACGTGCAAACGTTGTAATTGCCGAAGTGGCGCAGAACAGCGAAGAATCAGTGCGAATCCTTGAACGTCGATTCACCATTACTTCAGCATGTGGAGTATGTGGATCGACAAATATCAGCGACCTACACAAACGCGGAGTTCAAAAAGTTCAGCCAACTCAACACTCTCTGCCGGATTTAGCGGCAATGACTTCATTGCTAGAAGGTCACCAACGCATCTTTGAAAAAACTGGTGGTCTGCATGCAGCAGCCCTTGTTAATCCGCAAGGCGCAGCTATGTGGGTGCGCGAAGATGTTGGCCGCCATAACGCCGTCGATAAAGTAATTGGTGCAGCGCTAATGGATAACAAACTGCCACTAAATGATTGGACCCTTATTGTTTCAGGCAGGGTCGGTTACGAACTAGTTCAAAAGGCGGTCTGCGCTGGTATTTCAGCGCTAGTGGGGGTCAGTGCTCCGACTTCGCTAGCCGTGGATCTTGCCGACGAGTTTGGTTTAACGCTTTTAGCCTTTGCCCGCAACGGTGTAGCTAAGCAGTTCTTACCAAGTCAATGAGAAAACTTCGCGCTTATTTACAGGCCGCACACTTCGGGCCGACGGTACTTATTACCGCCATCTCATTTGTACTTGCTACACGGCTCTGGTGGGAGGGCCCAGCATATGTAATCGCATTCACTGTTTTTCTTGGTCAGCTGCTTATTGGTTGGAGCAATGATCTGTATGACTATGACGATGATTTAAAACACCAACGAACAAATAAGCCTTTAGTGGCCGGCACAATTACTTTCACTGAACTTCGTAAGACTACTTTTATTCTTTTGCCCTTTGCCTTCATTGCAAATCTGATTGGACCACTTGGCATTAAAGGTGGCCTTGTTTATCTACTTGGAGTGGGTTGTGGAATCGCATATAACTTCTACTTTAAATACTCTCGGTTCTCACCGCTTCCATATGCAATTGCCTGTGCCGCCCTTCCTGCCTCGGTATTTTTCGCGATAGATCGCAGGCCACCGCTGTGGGTTTTAGCGGTCGGCGCAATGTTGGGAGTGGCCTTCCACTTTGTAAATGTGATTAAGGATCTGGATCAGGACCGAAAAAGTCAGATTGCAGGTTTGCCGCAGATATTGGGCAGAAAAATATCTATCACTTTAGCGTTATTGCTAGTTACAGCTTCTGTAATTGTTTTTGCAAATAGCCCGGCTAGCAAAGATTTTTCTCCACGAGAATCGAGTGAATCAGTTTCATCATCGGTCTTTACTGTCGGGGGAGACCGGCCAACATTTGTGACACTTCCATCTGCTTACCTAGAATCAAAACCTGCGCCACTCATTATTGATTTACATGGATACATGAGCACGAGCATTAATCATCAGCGTTTTGCCATGATGGATTCAGCTGCAAATAAACGTGGTGTCATTTATGCCGCTCCCGATGGGTTACCTGATTCTCAGGGCTATCAATTCTGGAACGCTTCAAATGCTTGCTGTAATTTCAATACAAACCCAGTTGATGACGCCGCATTCATTCAATCGTTAATCGATGAAATTTCCAGCAAAGCATCAGTTGACCCAAAACGCATCTATGTATTTGGTCATTCCAACGGGCATTTCATGACTTATAAATTTGCCTGTACACATCCGCAGACCGTCGCCGCAATTGCAGGTTTAGCCGGGGCGATGGATATTGCCGAAGATAGCTGCCCGGCGAGAGAATCTGTAAACGTCTTACATATCCACGGTACAAGTGATGA
>CAITQC010000123.1 GCA_903894425.1 uncultured Actinomycetes bacterium | reverse complement strand
TGATCTTCTTCACTTAAACCCGGTCCATTATCGGCAACAGAGATATAGGCACCGCCATCTTCTTGACGGGCAAGAACATGAATTGAGGTATCTGCGGGTGTATGAACACGGGCATTAGCAAGCAAATTTGTCATCACTTGATAGATACGCCCGGAATCACCAAGAATAAATAACTCTTTAGGCATTTCTACAGTAATTGGGTGTGATGGACCGGCAGCCGATGCTGATGCCACAACCTCCTCAATTACGTGCACAAGATCAACTGGCTTGAATTCAATTGCACGTGCTTGATCAAGGCGAGCTAGTAATAACAAATCCTCAACCAGGGTCGCCATGCGAACAGATTCTTTTTCAATTCGCCCTAGAAGCTCTTTAGTTTTTTCACCATCTGGAACGGCCCCTTGTCGATGGAGCTCTGCAAATCCACGGATAGCAGTTAAAGGTGTACGAAGCTCATGGCTGGCATCGGCAACAAAGCGGCGTAGCTTGTCCTCACTCTCTGTTCGTACAGCAAAGGACTCTTCGATTCGGCCAAGCATTGTATTAAGAGATGCACTCAAGCGGCCGACTTCTGTATCTGGTTCTAAGTTTTCAAGACGCGCAGATAAATCACCGGCAGCAATCTTTTGTGCTGTTGCTTCGACATCTTCTAGAGGCTTCATACTTAACTTAATAACTTGGCGTGCAGCAAAGCCAATAAGCAGTAAGACAATCAAACCAATGAGCAAGAAGATTCTATTGATTTTGTGCATTGTGCGATCAAAGTCCGACAACGACTGAGCAACAATCACCGATCCTGCCGACGATGGCAATACTGCGGCAACAATTCGAAAATCAGCACCAGGTGTCTGTAGATTAAAAGGCTGCGCACCAAAGGAAGCAACTCTTTCGGGAGTCCAACCAACAATGAAATCGGTGATTCTGTTAGCGTTAAGATCTCCGCCGATCCCACCAACGAATGCCCCTGAACGATCCAAAAGCGTTACAGAGGTGGATGTTGGAATACGGTTAAGCGGAGTTAACGGCGTAGCAGCTGCCCGTCTTGGAGAATGTTGATTATCGTCATCGTCATTAGGATTCACTTCTTCATCATTTGCAATACCTGCTTGATTAAGGCGCTGTGAAGTTCCACCAACAACGCTAATGAGTTGATCATCTATTTGGCCAATGAGATAGCCATGCAAAGAACTTTGAGCAACTAATCCGGCACCAATAAACCCAATCGCAGAGAGCGCTAGGACACCTGCAGTTAAGCGGTTACGTAGCGACCAGTTGCGTAAAGGGGAGTTCATTTTATTTAGGTGGCATCCGTAGGCGATATCCCACTCCACGCACAGTGTGGATCAATGGGGGATCGAACGCATCAATTTTTTTACGAAGATATGAAATGTATGTCTCAACGATCCCGGCATCACCGCGAAAGTCGTACTGCCAAACGTGGTCCAGAATCTGTGACTTTGAAACAACGCGATCAGCATTAATAATTAAGTAACGAATAAGTGCGAACTCAGTTGGTGAAAGATCTAGAAGCTGACCAGCACGACGAACTTCGTGAGTTGCTTCATCGAGTTCAAGATCTGCAAAGCGCATCTTTTCATCATCAATTTCAATCTGATCAACGCCAGTGCGACGCAGCAACGCGCGCAAACGTGCAACTAACTCTTCGAGTGAAAACGGCTTAGTCATGTAATCATCCCCGCCAAGAGTTAAACCCTTAACTTTATCTTCCATGCCATCTTTAGCAGTTAAGAAAAGTACGCCAGTATCAACGCCTTCGTTGCGGATCTTCTTGCAGACTTCAAAACCATCAAGATCAGGCAACATGACATCTAGAACCATTGCATGAGGTCTGAACTCTTCTGCCATCGCCAATGCTTGTGCACCATTTGCTGCGGTGCGCACGTCGAAACCAACAAAGCGAAGGCTCGTTGAAATCAACTCACTAATACTTGATTCATCGTCGACGACGAGAATGCGCTGCATTGTCTTTTCTGCGGTTGTTGTCATGGCTCAACAATGCTCCCATAGGCTGGGAGATTCCTGAGAATGAGCCTAGATTTACCCTTTAACTGAGCGCAGCAGAACCTGGGCTACGTCTAAGACCTCCATGGATGACTCACGTGAGCTCATTCCATCGGTAGTCATGACGCGGCAGAAAGGACAGGCAACTGCTAACTCTTCAGCGCCGGTACCGATCGCTTCATCAACGCGATTGAGGTTAATACGCGTTCCAAGTTTTTCTTCCATCCACATACGTCCACCACCAGCGCCGCAACAAAATGATCGTTCTTTGTTGCGTGGCATCTCAGTGAGCTCGGCACCTGTCGCTTCAAGAATTTCGCGTGGTGGTTGATAGATCTCGTTGTGACGACCCAGGTAGCAAGGATCGTGATAGGTCATTGCTGTGTGGCTCATTTTAATTGGTAGCAATTTCTTTTCGCGAATCAACTGATTAAGAAGTTGTGTGTGATGAACCATCTCGAGTTCAAAACCACTCTGTGCATAGTCGCGACCAATTGTTGTGAAGCAGTGAGGGCAGGTAACCACAACTTTCTTCTTGCCCTTTGGGCGATCAGCAAATACTTCCCTAAAGGTTTCGATATTTTCGCTAGCCATAATTTGATACAAGAACTCATTTCCGGCCCGACGTGCTGGATCTCCAGTACAAGTTTCCTTCTTACCAAGAACTGCAAATTCGACACCGGCCATGTACAAAAGTTCCGCTACTGCTTTTGTAGTTTTGCGTGCACGTTCATCGTATGCACCGGCGCAACCCACCCAGAATAAGTACTCAACTTCATCGGGCAATACACCTTCGACAACGCGGATTGGGAAATCACATTCGGCAATCCATGCTTCGCGATCATTTTTGTTGGCACCCCATGGGTTTCCAGATTGTTCTAGGTTACGGAAAGTTCCACCGAGTTCGCTAGGAAAATCAGATTCAACCATTACTTGGTAGCGGCGCATGTTAACGATGTGATCGATATGTTCGATATCAACTGGACACTCATTGACACAAGCTCCACAGGATGTACAGGACCACAAAATATCTGAAGTA
Organism: uncultured Actinomycetes bacterium; assembly: GCA_903894425.1. Classification (GTDB taxonomy): domain Bacteria; phylum Actinomycetota; class Actinomycetes; order Nanopelagicales; family Nanopelagicaceae; genus Planktophila. The sequence goes on along the minus strand of CAITQC010000123.1, from coordinate 5,470 downwards.
ATCGCTGCATTTTCACCGACCATTGCCTCTGTTTCAACGGTCTTAGCAAAAGCATGATCGCGCATAGCCATGATCAAAAGCTTTGGCGACAATGGTTTTTCAGTGTGCCATGCCGGGCATTGTGACTGACAACGGCCGCATTCAGTACATGAAGTCATATCCAACAAACCCTTCCAGGTTATGTCGGCGCGAGTTCCAAGACCAAAGACGTCATCATCTTTGGGATCTTCAAAGTTAACAACTTCACCATGTGACAACATTTCAGGGAGTGGGCCAAGAGATGATTTTCCATCGGCATTGCGGCGGAAAAATATATTAAACGGTGCCAAGAAACGGTGCCAAGCAACTCCCATAGTTAAGTTAGATGCGATGACAATAAACCAAGTCATCGATCCAATGATCTTGATCGCTGCAACTAATTGAATAGCTGAAGTCAACTGAGTCAGCGTCCACGCCTTAAACATCTTGGCAATAAACCACGTAGTTACAAAATGGCGGTTCCATGTAGTTTCTTCAGAGAGAGCGCCTTCAAGTCCACGCAGAGCAATAACACAGAAAACAATGAGCAAAATTGTGAATTCGACGTAATACGCCTTCCACATTCCACTTCCATAAAAACGTGAGCGCTTATTGCGCAAACGCGTAACTTGGCGGATTCCAATCAAAGTAACGATTCCGATTCCAGTTGCCCAGGCAATGAGCTCGGTGATGTATTCGTAAATCCAGAAGTGACCAATGATTGGTAGCGCAAAATGCGGATTAATAAGTTGGCCATAAGCGGTAATCAATGTTCCAAATAGGACAACAAAACCAACCATGACAAACCAATGCGCAAAACCCACAACGGTGAAATTAAACATCTTGGTGTGACCAAAGATTTCACGCAGAGCCATACGCAAACGAACGCTCTTGTCATTTCCGCGAGTTGGATCAGTTGCACCTTTTTTATAGATACCAATTAACTCTCGGGCTCGGACAGTGATCAGGCCAAGGGCAAAGAGAGTGATTCCATACGAGATAGCGGCAAGGGTTAAGTTCATGGAGAAAGATTAACCGTCACTCCCGGGAATAAGTGGCGGGGGTCAGTCGTTCCCTTAGTAGCAAACCTGAGTCGCTTTGACTCAACCTTTTGGGTATTATTGACTCAGGTTTCAAGTAGGCCTCGACCCTAAACCAGGCTCGAGCGTAGATAAAGGAGCACACATAACATGGCTAGAGCAGTTGGAATCGACCTAGGTACAACAAATAGTTGCGTATCGGTCTTGGAAGGTGGAGAACCCACCGTTATCGCCAACGCTGAAGGCGCCCGCACCACCCCGTCGATCGTCGCCTTCGCAAAAAATGGCGAGGTACTTGTTGGTGAAGTGGCTAAGCGCCAGTCAGTAACAAACGTTGATCGCACAATCCGTTCGGTTAAGCGCCACATGGGTACTAGCTGGAATATCGATATTGATGGAAAAAAGTACACCCCACAGGAAATTTCAGCCCGTGTTTTACAAAAGCTAAAGCGCGATGCAGAGTCATATCTGGGTGAGACGGTCACCGATGCAGTTATCACCGTCCCTGCATATTTCAATGATGCACAACGTCAGGCAACTAAAGAAGCTGGCGAAATTGCGGGCTTAAATGTTTTGCGCATTATTAACGAGCCAACTGCCGCAGCGCTGGCATATGGTCTTGATAAGGCAGATAAGGAACAAACAATTCTTGTCTTCGACCTTGGCGGCGGAACATTTGACGTTTCACTACTAGAAATCGGCGACGGTGTTGTTGAAGTTAAAGCAACTAATGGTGACAACCACCTTGGTGGCGATGACTGGGATCAAGCACTTGTTGATCACTTGGTTACAACTTTCGGTTCACAAAATGGAATTGATTTAACTAAAGACAAGATGGCGATGCAACGTATTCGCGAAGCTGCTGAAAAGGCAAAGATCGAACTTTCATCGTCACAATCTGCATCAATCAACTTGCCATACATCACTGTGGATGCTGAAAAGAATCCATTATTCCTTGATGAAACAATTACGCGCGCACAGTTCCAGAACTTAACTTCTGCACTGCTCGAGCGATGCAAGAAGCCTTTCCAGGCAGTTCTTAAAGATGCTGGAATTCCAATCAATAAGATTGAAAGTGTTGTACTAGTTGGCGGATCAACTCGTATGCCAGCAGTTGTAGAACTCGTTAAAGAGTTAACTGGCGGAAAAGAACCAAACAAGGGCGTAAACCCTGATGAAGTTGTAGCTGTTGGTGCATCACTTCAGGCCGGTGTTCTTAAGGGTGAAGTTAAAGATGTTCTACTTCTTGATGTAACTCCGCTATCACTTGGTATCGAAACCAAGGGCGGCGTTATGACTAAGTTGATCGAACGCAACACAACTATTCCTACAAAGCGCAGCGAGATTTTTACAACGGCCGATGACAATCAGCCAGCTGTACAGATTCAGGCATACCAGGGCGAGCGTGAAATGGCGGCTTACAACAAGAAGCTAGGCATGTTCGAACTAACAGGCTTGCCACCAGCACCACGTGGAATTCCGCAGATCGAAGTTACTTTTGACATCGACGCAAATGGAATCGTTCATGTTTCTGCAAAGGATCTTGGAACTGGAAAAGAACAGAGCATGACTATTACTGGTGGCTCTGCACTTTCTAAGGAAGAGATTGAGCGCATGATGTCTGATGCTGAATCACATGCCGAAGAAGATCGTCAGCGCAAAGAAGAAGCAGAGATTCGCAACGCTGGTGATTCACTTCTGTACTCAACTGAAAAGTTCATCAAGGACAACGAAGAAAAGTTATCTACTGGTGATGCTCTTGAGAAGAAGACAGAAACTGAAGCAGCACTTGTTGAGTTAAAGACCGCTCTTGGTGGCTCTAACTACGAAATGATTAAATCTGCAACTGAAAAGGTTGCAACCGTTAGCCAAGCTTTAGGTGCAGCGTTATACGCAGGTGCTGCAGCCGAAGGTGAAGCACAAGCAACACCAAATGAAGATGGTGTTGAAGACGCTGAAGTAATCGACGAGCAGGCGTAAAGATGACCGAAGATATTTCGGTCGAAGAATCACTAGTTGACGATGTGGCGCCGGATCAGGTAACTGATCCGGTAGCTACTCTCACCAGTGATTTACAACGACTTCAAGCCGAGTATGCCAACTACCGTAAGCGCGTAGAACGTGATCGTTCCCTTGCTCATGAAATGGCTATCGGCGCAGTTCTTACCGAACTGCTTGCACTTCTCGATGATGTAGATCGCGCAGAACAACACGGCGAATTAACTGGCGGCTTTAAAGCAGTTGCCGATCAACTTAATTCAATTGTGACTCGTATCGGCCTTGAGAAATATGGAACCGAAGGCGAAGCTTTCGACCCACAGATACACGAAGCGTTAATGCATGACACATCTGCCGATGTAGCCGTACCAACGGCTTCAAAGATTTTGCAGCCAGGATATAAATTCAAAGAGCGTATCCTGCGTCCAGCACGCGTCTCTGTAACTGATCCAGCGGGAGAATAATTACAAATGGCAGCTAAAGATTTATACGAAAAGGATTTTTATAAAACCCTTGGAGTGGATAAGAAGGCTGCCCCCGATGAGATTAAAAAGAAATATCGTGCATTAGCCCGCGAACTTCACCCCGATAAAACTAAGGGCGATTCAGTAAAAGAGGAAAAGTTCAAAGGCATCTCAGAGGCCTACGAAATCCTTTCCGATTCTAAGAAACGTGCCGAATACGATGAAGCCCGTTCATTATTTGAACGGGGCGGATTTCGGGCACCAACTGGCGGTCAAAACTTTCAAGGCGGAGATTTTTCAGACATCTTTGGTGGAGGAAACCCTCAGGATATTTTTTCAAATCTCTTTGGCGGCGGCGGGCGCCGCGCACCCCGCAAAGGCCAAGATCTACAGACCGAGGCCACAATCACATTTCGCGAATCTATCTTTGGAACCAATCTTGATTTACGCCTAGGAACTGATCGTGGAGCGGCGCAAAACATCACGGCCCGTGTACCTGCTGGCGTAAATGATGGCGCTAAAATCCGCGTCAAAGGCAAAGGCGCACCTGGCGAAGCTGGACCAGGAGATCTATATATTCTTTTGCATGTTAAAGCGCACCCAATTTTTTCTCGAAAAGCTGAAAATCTAACGCTTGTTCTGCCGATCACATTTACCGAAGCAGCACTTGGCGCCGATATAAAAGTGCCGGTAATGAGCGGGGATGAAGTAACCGTGCGCATTGCACCCGGCACGCCAACCGGGCGGACATTGCGCGTAAAAGGTCGAGGTATCACAAAAGGTTCTCACACCGGAGATTTACTTGTTACGGTAGAAGTTCAAGTGCCACAACGAGTTGATGGCAAGGCATTAGAGGCCTTAAAGATCTTTGCTGCAGAAACTGCAGGTCAAGATGTTCGCACCGATTTAGCAAATAAGGCAAAACAATGAGCGATGAATTAAATAGCGGTATTCCAAAAGATGATGCCGCGGTTTACGTTATCTCTGTTGCCGCCGAAATATCTGGACTGCACCCTCAAACTCTGCGACAGTATGACAAGTTAGGTTTAGTTTCACCGTCGCGCACCGAAGGCCGTAACCGCAGATATTCATTGCGCGATATCGCACTTTTGCGTGCGGTACAAAAACTTGTAGGTGAAGGAATCAATCACGCAGGAATTAAGCGAATCATCGAACTGGAATCTGCGATGGCAAATATGGCTTTAGAAGTGGCGCATTTGCGAATCGAAGTTGATGCATTATTAGATGCGAATCCACCCAAGACAATTGCGCGACGAAAGCGCACCGAAGTTATTGTCTACGAGGAAAAAAAGTAATTACCGCTTGGTCAAGCTTTTCCTTTTTGGTTTAGATAATAAAAGTTTTAAACTTCCAGATAAATCTAAAGTTGAAAAGAAACATTCCAACTCATAAGCATCAGTAGCAAGGTATGAAACATGTGCTCTGCTACGAACCAAGTTCTTCTTTTTTCTAGCCATGGTGTGACCATAGTGATGATTTTCAAGGTTTCATTGTTATTTCCTTTAGAGTTTCCTTAAATCTCGATGAATCACCTAGTAGAATCACCCATATGAATTCACATGATTTTCTCAAGGATCAAATCATCAAAAAAGCTGTTGTTCATGGCAAAGTCACTTTGTCATCTGGAAAAATAGCTGATTACTACGTTGATTTGCGCCGAGTAACCCTGGATCACGAAGCCGCACCACTTGTTGGTGAAGTTATGTTGGAGATTACAAAGGATTTAGATTACGAAGCTGTCGGGGGGTTAACTCTTGGCGCAGATCCAGTTGCAACGGCGATGATGCATGTTGCTGCATCACAAGGAAAAAAGATTGATTCATTTGTTGTGCGCAAAGCGGAAAAAGCTCATGGCTTGCAACGCCGCATCGAAGGCCCCGATGTTAAAGGCAAACGTGTATTAGCTGTTGAAGATACTTCTACAACCGG
>CAITQC010000122.1 GCA_903894425.1 uncultured Actinomycetes bacterium | reverse complement strand
GAAAAAATGGTTAATGCACGATTCATGGCGACACATAATTGCAATTGCAGTCTGTCTCTTTTCACTCTTCCCGCTCTATCTTGTTGTCATCTCATCATTTAACTCTTCCGGTAGCCTGCAGTTGACATCATTTATTCCACAGGAAATATCATTTAAGAACTACCAACTTTTATTTAATAACCCCGCTATTCCATATTTATCATGGGTCAAGAACTCCTTAATAATCGCAGGCGCAGTTGCTGTCCTATCAGTCATGATTGGCTCTGCTTCAGCATTTGCTTTTAGTCGCTTAAAATTCAAGGGCCGCAAAGCCGGTATTCAACTTCTGCTACTCGTTCAAATGTTTCCAGCGATTCTGGCAATCTCAGCTGTTTATGTAATTATGGAGCGCGTTTATACCTTTGCACCATCTATCGGTTTAGGTACTCGCGCTGGTCTGCTCCTTGTCTATTTAGGTGGAGCGATGGGCGTAAATATATGGCTACTCAAGGGCTTTGTGGATTCGATTCCAGCAGAGCTAGATGAGGCGGCAAAGATCGATGGTGCATCAGAAGTTCAAACTTTCTGGCTTATCTTCGTGCCGCTTGCTTCACCGGTATTAGCGGTAGTTTCACTCTTAAGTTTTATCGGAACTTTCAATGAGTTCATTTTGGCCCGCCTGTTTTTAGTTGACATGGAAAATAGAACCGTGGCCGTTGGTTTACAGCAGTTTATTGGTGGTCAGTATTCACAAAACTGGGGCCCCTTTGCCGCAGGATCTATTTTAGCTTCTATCCCAATTGTCATTATCTTCCTGTCACTACAGAAATATATTGTCAGTGGTTTAACAGCGGGTTCGGTTAAGGGTTAACGTTGAGAAAAAGGCTTTCGCTCCTTTTTGTAACTTCATTACTTCTTGCATGTACAGCCACATCTTTTGCAGCTGCGCCTGTCGCTGATCTTGTAAAAGTTGGCTTATCAAAAGATTTGATTTATTTTGTTTTTCCAGATCGTTATCTCAACGGCGACACTTCAAATGATTCATACCCAGGGTATAACCCCAAAGAAACCGCCTACTTTCATGGTGGAGATCTAAAGGGTTTAACCGGTACTTGCAGTGCTGGCGATAATGGCTTGGCCCGTATTAAAAAATTAGGATTTACCGCAGTATGGGTAACACCGCTTGTTGTGCAACAAAAGCCAACACCCAATGGTGCCGGCTATCACGGTTATTGGGGAGTCGATTTCCTCAACGTAGATCCTCACCTTGGTACAAAAGCTGATCTAGTTGCCTTTGCAGAATGTGCAAAGAAACTAAACCTAAAGTTAATTCTTGACATTGTTACGAACCACACTGGCGATGTAATTTCTTACAATGATCAGAGCGCTTATATTTCTGCCGACTTAACAAATGCAAAGAATCCTGCCTGGCTCAATGATTTAACGAATTACCACAACGTAGGACCTATGAGTAACTGTTGGGGCGATGGTCCCTGTATTCAAACCGGTGATTTTTATGGCCTAGATGACATCGCTACCGAGAAGCCAGTTGTTTTCAACGGTTGGGCAGATGTTTATGGCCAGTGGATTAAGGATTACGGAATAGCTGGATTTCGTGTTGATACTGCGCGGCATGTAGACGATAACTTCTTTAAGAACTGGTCTCCTCAAATTAATGCAGCTGCCAAATCTGTTGGGATTGATAATTTCACTACTTTCGGTGAAGTGTGGGATGTGAATCCGATCAACCTTATGAACTACGTTCGTAGAAATAAGATCCAGACCGTTCTAGATTTTCCATTTCAACGCTCTGCAACTGAGTTCGCTTCTGGCTATTCCGATGCAACTGTTGTGGAGAATCTATTTGCATATGACGATCTCTATACAAGCGCTACATCGGATGCCAGCAATTTAGTAACATTTCTAGGAAATCACGACATGGGTCGCGCGGGACTAATTATTGAGTCAAAGCGAATCAATAAGGCAAGCGAACTATTGCCTCGTACTCTGCTTGGACATGCGTTGATGTACTTAACGCGCGGAATTCCATCGGTCTATTACGGAGATGAAGTTGGGATGACGGGTTCTGGCAATGGATCAGATCAACTAGCTCGGCAGGATATGTTTTCAACTAAGGTCAGTATTTGGAAGAATGAACTCCGAATTGGTGGCTCGCCAATAGGCACGGGGGACTCCTTTGCCGTTACTGACACCAATCCGATTGCCAAATATCTCAAGGTGCTCGCAAAGCTTCGTGCGACTAATGCAGGCTTAGCCAATTCTGTGATGCAGGTTAGATATGCCAAAGATTCGCTTTTGGTAATTTCAAAGAAAGATCCCACCGAGAATCGCGAACTTCTTGTTGCCTTTAATAACTCAACAAAACCTATTAAGGCAGCTATAACATCGGCAACATCTGCAGGGGGTTGGAAGACACTGCTCGGCAAGGCTATCTTGAGCAGTAAGAATGAAGTAGTAACGATGACAGTCCCAGCTCTTTCAACAGTTATTTTCAAGGCCAACAAATCCATAGATAAAACAGCTGTGAAAGTTGGAAAGATTACTTCCGAGATGGATTTCTTATCTGGATACTACGAAACAAAGGCATTAATTACTTCCAAAGATCTTTTGAAAGTTACTTTCTACTGCAGAACCGGATCAGACCAACCTTGGATTTCTCTTGGCACCGATACAAGCTCGCCATATAGCGTTTATATCGACCCATTAGAGTACCCAAGTCAGAAGTTAGAGCTTCGTGTCGAAGTTATTAATTCGAAGGGATTAACGTATGAGCTACCACATGCAAGCATCACAATCGCCACACCATGACGGAAGTGAGTTATATGTAAGCAATATTGCTCCTGAAGTTGGCGAAAAAGTTACTTTTAAGGTGCGAGTTCCTGATGATTATAAATTTGAAAAAGCATTAATTCGGATCTACCACGATGGTGAACCTCGCACTTTTGAAATGAAACCTGCAATCAAGGGCGAAAAAGAGAGTTGGTATCAAGTCAGCGTTCAGATCCTTAATACACAAAATTGTTATAGATTCGCATTTATCGATAAAGGTAAGTATGAATGGCTAAATGCCAAAGGGCTCTTTGACCATGATGTTCATAGCAATAACGATTTTCAAATAGTAGCCATTCCTGATAATCCTGAATGGATTAAGTCGTCTGTTTTTTACCAGATTTTTCCTGATCGCTTTGCACGCTCCGGAAAAGTCGATGTTGTTCCTGATTGGGCCTACCCACGTGAGTGGAATCTCTTGCCGCGCGGACGCAGCAAATTCACCGGGCAAGAGCTTTATGGAGGCGATCTCTATGGAGTTGCTGAGCATCTCGATCACATCACAGATTTAGGTGTCAATGGAATCTATTTCACTCCCATGTTCCCGTCGCGTTCAAATCATCGCTATGACGCTACTAGTTTTGATGTTATAGACCCGGTTTTGGGGGGAACTAAAGCTTTCTTAGAGCTCCTTAAACTTGCTAAGAAAAATAAGATTCGAATCCTTGGAGATTTAACATCAAATCACTGCGGGGTAGGACATAGCTGGCTAGCTAAAGCGAAAAAGAATAAGCAGTCTAAAGAGCGAAGTTACTTTTATTGGGATAAGAAAATCAAATGGGGCTATGTAGGTTGGTATGGATTGGAGTCATTGCCTAAATTGAATTTCTCCTCCAATCAATTGCGTAAAGCAATGTATGAGGGCAAGAATTCAATTGTTAAGAAGTGGATTTCACCTAAGTTTGGAATGGCTGGATGGCGTATTGATGTTGGAAACATGACTGGACGTCAAGGGACTGAAAATCATCACACAGAAGTTATGCAGGGGATTCGCAAAGCTATGCAAGAAGTTAATCCTCAAACTTGGCTAGTTGCTGAAAATGGTGATTTTGAAGCTGGTGATCTAAACGGTTTGGGTTGGCAGGGTGCAATGAATTACCAAGGATTCATGCGCCCGTTTTGGAATTGGATTAACCGCAATTCAGAGATAACCGGGGGATTCCAAGGGCTCCCATTTGCGATGCCAAAAATTAATGGCCAACAGTTAGTTGCATCTATTCAAGAGTTCAACTCAACTATCCCTTGGAGATCACTAACTGCCTCCATGCTGTTGTTGGACTCGCATGACACCGCACGATTTAGAACCGTTGTATTGGGCGATACGAAGGCGCATATAAGTGCAATGACCATGATGTTGACCTATCCAGGTGTTCCATCAATATTTGCTGGAGACGAAATTGGATTGGAAGGCTCCTGGGGTGAAGATGCACGTCGAACTATAAATTGGCAGGATCGCTCCAACTGGGACCATGAATTTATGGATGAAGTTACGAAATTGATTTCATTACGTAGAAACCAGGATGCACTTATTAATGGCGGCTTACGTTGGGTTGCAGTTGAGGATGAGTACCTTGTCTATTTACGGGAATCGAAGAAACAATCGATACTTGTCATGGTTTCTCGCGGACCAGTAAATGCAACGATTGATATTAGTTCTCTGGGTTACAAAGTTACCTCAACACTTTATGGCCAAGAAGCAAAGGGTAAGATTTTCTCGATCAAATCTGATTGCTCCACACAAGGAGTATGGGTCGTTAATAGTTAAGCCAAAAACGCATCGGTTGATCTAGGTACTTAGCCCAAGATCTTTCATTGTGGCCACTTCGTTCATAAACTTTACTGACAAAGTTGTGCGGCAGATATCCGCGCTCGTGCATTAACTTATCTGCGTAATGTTGAAACGGTGCGTATTCACTGTCTAGACCTTTAGTTCCGTGGCTCATCCAAATTTTGTGCTTCGTTGGATCGGGTAATTCGGCGATTGTCCGTTCTACTAATGCATTTGCGCCGAAAGGCCAATGCGTAGAAAGCGCAAGTGCTGTTGCGAACTTTTCTGAAAATTGTGCAACGGCATAAAGCGTTGCTAGTCCACCCATGGATGAACCGATCATCGCCGTATGTGCCGCTGAAATTCCTGGAACGATCGCCGGAACATATTCTTCAAAAATTGATGTCAGATAGGAATCGCTATGGAGTAACTCGGGTTGGAATGCATTCTCGAAATCCTTGTGAACAGGAATACCTTCCTGGAAATACTTTTGTGGAACCAAATCTTTTCCGCGTCCCCAAGGGTTCTCCTTAGTACTGCTATGCCATACACCGATAATTGCCGGAGGAGTAAGACCAAGTTCGCGGCTCACACGGATTGCTGACTGCGCCATTTTCCAGGTTTGGCCACGATGTGTTGATGTGCGACCATCGAAAACATTTTGACCATCATGGGCAATAAGTAAGTGTGTTACAGGCCCTTTTGGTAGCCAAGAATCAACGATGCGGCCATCGAAATCTAACCGTTTAACTTCGCCAGCAACCCCGCGGATTTGGAAGCGCTTAATCTCTTTCATACTGGTTAAATCTACCCATGTCCGCGCCAAAGAGAAGCATTGTCTGGTTCCGTCGAGATCTTCGTATCGCCGACAACCCAGCGCTTCTAGCGGCAATCGCTGATGCTGATGAGATTGTTCCGGTTTTCATATTAGATATGAAACTTATAGATGCAACAGGCAGCAAACGTTTAGCATATTTAGGGCACTCCCTGCGGGCATTGGATGAATCACTTGGAAACACATTGCACGTAATGGTCGGTGATCAGGTTGAAGTTTTACAGGAGTTAATGCGACGTTATGGTGCCACTTCAGTTCATATCTCAACAGAGTACGAGCCATATGGCGCCGCTCGTGATGCACGGATAGAAGCTGCGGGTATCGCCTTAGTTAGAACCGGCAGTCCATATGCAGTTGCACCGGGTCGAGTTTTAAAACCCAGCGATGCAACGCCGTATAAGGTTTACACACCTTTTTACCGCGCATGGTGTGTGCATGGGTGGCGCAAACCAGCCGGCACTCCAAAGCAGATCAACGCAGTTAAACCGCAATCAACTGATCGCAACTTTCCAGATTGGCCATTGCCAGTAGGAGTTGAAATTACTGCTGCAGGTGAAAAAGCCGCACTGGCCAGATGGAAATTTTTCCAGAAGAACGGTTTAGATAGTTACGATGAAGGACGCAACTTGGCTGGCATCGATGGCACAAGCAAGTTAAGTGCACATTTAAAGTGGGGTGAAATTCATCCGCGTACTTTGCTTGCCCAGTTGGGTGAAAGCAAAGCCCACGATACTTTCCGTAAAGAGATTGCCTGGCGTGAGTTTTATGCCG
>CAITQC010000121.1 GCA_903894425.1 uncultured Actinomycetes bacterium | reverse complement strand
TTTCAAGATCGAGCGCGTATGGAAGATCTCTTTCTGAATATCCGCCAATTGCAGCCAAACGCCAAATTGCTTTCTGTGCTTGCGCTGTTGCATCTCGGACAACTGCAGCAGGATCAGTCACATCGGGCAGGATCGCATAATGATAAAAACCTGTATAAAGCCCTGCAGCTTGTGCAGCTGCGTGATCCATTACTAAGTATTTAACTGCAAGAGCATCGGCTTCATCGCGCGTATCCGATGCTTTGATCATGACAAAGCGCAGCCCTGCCGAATATGCAGTTGCAAAGTCGATCTGTTTATCATTGGGGTGCTGCCAACGACTTATGTCGGCGCCATGAATACGTCCACCAGGCCCGAACTCTTCGATAACTATTGCCGGATCAGCCGTTGAAATCTCTGGCATTTGTTTAATAGTGATAGTTCGAATCGCTGAGTAAATAGAATTCGTACCAACACTTACTTGGGCCCTGTATTTAATAGGAGTGTCAAAGGATGTGGCGACTGCGACTACTTTCCAACTTCCAGCCTTGGCAGTCTTTGCTTGGAATCGCGTATTTTTCCACGCCCCTGAAGAGTTGCTTTGTATCTTTACCGTTAACCCTGATCGCGCTGGCTTAATTGTTCCGTAGAAAGTAACAATCGAGTCGGAGGCCGAAGGGGTTTGGCTGACTGAGAATGTGAGCGAAGTACTGGCCGCCTCAACTTCAGGAATTCCAACAACTAAAAGAGCTAGCGCAAAAGCGCTACCAATAGCCCGAATCTTCATTCTTCTTCAATCCTTACATCGAGGGACAAAACCTTTTTGATTGCAGCTATTAAAACTTCCTGCTGCGCAACCCGGGTCTCTGAATATTCATGGGCAGCTGAAAACTTTCTGCTATCTGCGAAATCTAGAGTCAATGTTATTCCATCAAAATCAGACAACCTGGCATCAAAGAATGCTAACCAAGAGATTCGGTCGACTTCTAGAACAGCGTCAAGGACGTCATTCCACCGAGTGCGAATATCCTGAAGTTCCATAGGGGCAAACCTTACCTATCCAGGCTGAACTATTGCTGCGCAGGCGCGCCTAGCCATCGGTAATACTCACTCACAAGTTGCACTCTCATATTTTTATTGCGATCAGGCAGCACATTTAGCTCTTGTGCAACCCGCGAAATAACTTGTTCCACAGACTTTTCACTGACATATCTAGAACGACCAATTTGAGCGTTTGTCATTCCATTAGCAACTAATCGCAAAACTTCAACTTGGGTATCAGTCAGGTGGGCCATTAATGACAAGATTCCCTTTTCTTGTATCGAAGTATTTCCATTTATCCATGCAACTTTATGCTTCTCTGCGCCTGAAATTTTCGACTCTTCAATAGCGGCGCATAGGACTGACAAATCTACAATTGATCTTTTCAATAGGATTTTAGATCCAGCCGGCACGTCCTCAATTGACTCTCCAATTAAACGCAGATCTGAACAGCTATTCAAAATAACCACACCGATATTTGGATTTTCCTTGCGCATTCTAATAGCAATTTTTACGGCTGATGTCCCAGCTATTTGCATATCAACCAGAATTACATCTGGTTGGAGTCTTCGAAGCATATTCAATGCGACGATTTCGCTCTTAGCTTCTCCAATGACATCCATTTCAAACATGCGAAGTGCTGCAACTAATGTTGACATTTCAAAAACATCATCGATGACAACTAAGATGCGTGCATTCATGTCTTGAAGGCTAACTGCGAAGTAAATATTTAATGAGGTAATTCAGTGTTACTTAAGCAATTGAGAGATGGCTCCTTGTATTTCATCAGTAATCATCTCTGCAGAGATAGGGCCACCCCTAGATGCATTCTTCGCAGCTTGTGCATGAATAAATGCAGCAGTTGCTGCAACTTCAGCTAATCGATTTATATCGTTTAGAATTTCAACTGTATTAGTTGCAACTAAGGCACCGAGAATTCCTGCCAGAACATCACCGCTACCTGCTGTTGCAAGCCAAGGAGTTGCAGGAGGAAGTTCGATTAACAAATCATCGTTTGAAACGTAAGTAATTGCCCCTTTCAGTAATACAGTTACACCCAATGTTTGTGCCGCAGTATGGACCCACTTCTTTGGATCTCCCTCAATAGCTTCAACTGATACAGGGACTCCACGAGAAGTTAGAAGTGTAGAAAGTTCACCTGAGTGTGGGGTAATCAGAGTTGGTTGTTCGAGGGAACCCGCTAAATACAGCGCTCCAGCATCCAGAACTGTTGGAACGGTTTGCTTGCTTGCGAGAGTGAACCATCGATGTCGAAGCCACGTTGTGTAATCAGAATATTTTTTTGCGGGAATTCCAGATCCAATAAGCCATGCAGTTACTTTTCCTGGCTGAACTACGCACGATGGAGTGGCATGCAAAACAAGATGAGCTAATCCTGAAGAGCTATGAAAGCGGATCATGCCGACACCTGTTGCAGCGGCAGCTGAGGTTGACAGCACTGCCGCACCTGGGAACTGCGCCGATCCAGTAATAATGCCTATGACTCCACGCGAATATTTATGGTCCAAATCACTTGGAACAATGATGCATTTTTTTGCATCACGTGCACTCCACTTTTTTACTGAACGTGTTGTCTGTGTCATAGCTAATTGTTGCACAAAACCTATTGGGGGTTACCACTCGTATTAATTGAGCCTAAATATT
>CAITQC010000120.1 GCA_903894425.1 uncultured Actinomycetes bacterium | reverse complement strand
TAACACCTGGTGTTCGTACAAGTGGAATAACACGTGGATCTATTACGATCAGTTTGGCACCCTTGCGAATCGCTTTTTTCATACGTGAAGCAAAGACTGGGTGGGCAGAAGTCGGATTAGCACCAATTAACATGATGACATCGCTGTGCTCTACAGATTCAAAGTCCTGAGTACCTGCTGAAGTTCCAAATGCCTGACCAAGACCATAGCCGGTTGGTGAATGGCACACGCGTGCGCATGTATCAACGTTGTTGTTAGCAAATGCTGCGCGAATCATCTTCTGCACAACAAAGACTTCTTCATTGGTACAACGTGATGACGTTATGCCACCGATTGCATTGCGGCCAGATTCGGCCTGAATCTTCTTTAAACCAGTTGCTGCAAATGAGATTGCTTCTTCCCAAGAAACTTCTTTCCATGGATCAGTAATTGCATTGCGGATCATTGGCTTTGTGATGCGATCTGTGTGGGTTGCATAGCCATAAGCAAAACGGCCCTTAACGCATGAGTGACCTTCATTAGCGCCACCTTCTTTAAAGGGAACCATGCGTACTAATTGATCTCCACGCATCTCAGCTTTAAATGAGCAACCAACTCCGCAGTATGCGCATGTTGTGATTACTGATGAAGTTGGTGCGCCGATAGTAAGCAGTGTCTTTTCAGTCAATGCGCCAGTTGGGCAGGCCTGAACACAAGCGCCACATGAAACGCACTCACTTTCGATAAATGATGTTCCTGATGAAGATACGCGAGCCTCAAAGCCACGGTTTTCAATTGTTAGCGCAAAGGTTCCCTGAACTTCATCACATGCACGTACGCAGCGATTACAAACAATGCACTCAGTTGAATCGAAAGTAAAGTATGGATTTGATTCATCTTTCTTCAAATCTAAGTGTGTAGACGTGGCTGCATAACGGCTTTGGGTAATGCCAATCTTCTTAGCAACACCATGAACTTCGCACTCATCCCCCGTTGCACAATCTGCAGGGTGATCTGAGAGATACAGCTCCATCACGCCTTTGCGTAGACGATCCAATTTTTCTGATTGTGTAACTACTTTCATTCCTTCTGAAACCGGTGTTGTACAAGATGAAGGAGTCCCGTTTCGACCATCGACTTGAATAACGCACAAGCGACATGAACCAAAGGCCTTCAATCTATCGGTCGAACAAAGCTTTGGAATATCGATTCCGGCAACCGATGCTGCGCGCATGATTGATGTATCTGCTGGCACGGTAACTAACTGGCCATCGATTTCTAACGTTACCTGCTCGGTTTTCTTACTTGCAGGGGTACCGAAATCAGTCTCATGGATCATTGTCATCGTCGATTCACCTCTCCAGTGAAATCTTCGGGGAAGTTAAGCATGGCACTCTTTACTGGCATCGGTGTTAAGCCACCCATGGCACAGAGCGAGCCATCGGTCATTACTTCACATAGATCCAGTAAAAGCCTCTTGTTTTCATCGACCTTAACGCCGGAAATGATTAAGTCGATTGTTTCTACGCCGCGGGTCGAGCCGATACGGCACGGTGTGCACTTTCCGCAGGATTCAAGTGCGCAAAATGACATTGCAAAACGTGCCTGCTGCGCCAAGTCGACAGATGTATCAAATACAACGATTCCGCCATGACCCAACATTCCACCGGCCGCTATCATCGATTCATAATCAAGTGAAGTTACAAATTTATCGCTACCAAAATATGCACCAAGAGGGCCGCCGATTTGTACGGCTCGAATTGGAGCACCACTAAGTGTTCCTCCCCCGTACCCATTAACAATCTCATCGATTGAAATTCCAAATGGCTTTTCAACGATTCCGCCACGTTTAATATTTCCAGCTAATTGAAAGACTTGTGTTCCAAGTGATCGACCAACGCCACGGGCTTTATATGCACCGGCACCATCGGCCAACACTGCAGGAATCGTAGAAAGTGTCAGTACGTTGTTAATTACCGTTGGTTTACCAAAGAGACCTTCAAGTGCAGGAAGCGGAGGCTTTGCGCGAACAACACCGCGCTTGCCTTCGATGCTTTCGAGCATCGCAGTTTCTTCACCGCATACATATGAACCGGCGCCGACGCGTATTTTTAAATCAAAAGCTGACTTGCTGCCTAGTACTGAACTTCCTAACCAACCAAATGCATGTGCTGTGTCGATAGCTTTTTGCAGAGTTTTGATTGCGTAGGGATATTCAGAGCGAAGATACACATAACCCTGTGTTGCACCCACTGCAATCGCAGCGATAGTCATGCCTTCAATCAATGTGTAAGGATCGCCTTCAATAAGCATGCGGTCGGCAAAAGTTCCGCTGTCTCCTTCATCGGCGTTGCAACAGATATATTTCTGATCACTAACTGCGCCAGCTACTGTCTTCCACTTAATGCCTGCCGGAAAGCCTGCTCCGCCACGGCCGCGCACACCTGATTCGGTGACTTCGGCGATGATCGCCTCAGAACCCATTGATAACGCTTTACGCAAACCAACTAATCCGCCATGGGCTTCGTACTCTGCAATAGATACAGGATCAATGATTCCCACACGTTTAAAAGTTACACGATCCTGACTTGCAAGCCATTGTATTTTTTCTGTTTCACCAAGTGATAAAGCATGATCTGCACCGTGCATAAAATCTGCAGCGATCAGAGAATCAATATCTTCTACCGATACAGGGCCATATGCAAAGCGCCCCTTATCCGTTTCGACTTCCACCATTGGTTCTAGCCACAATGCGCCACGTGAACCATTACGGATAACAGTTGCACCACTAACTTTTGCGGCGATTGCTGCAGCAACATCGTCGGCGCCAACTGAGATAGCTGCACTGTCTCCTGGAACAAATATCTTCATTGGCGCGCCTTCTCAATCTTCTCAAGAGTTGCACGTCCAATAATCTTTCCATTGACCATCGCAGCTGGGCCTAGTGCGCAGTTACCAAAGCAGTAACCATCATGAACTTCTTCGCCAAAGCGAGCTTTCACATCTTTTTCTAATTGACGTGAACCTACAGATTGGCATGCTTCAGCCACGCACACTGAGATTTGATTCTCAGGTTGCGGACTGGTGCGTAGATCATGATAAAAAGTTAGCACGCCATGGACATCGGCCCGTGATTTGTTGAAGAAGTTTGCAACTAAGCCAACTGATTCAGTGTGGACATAACCAAACTCTTTTTGAAGAGCTTGTAAGGCCATCAACACTGGACCCTCTTCTTCGCGCAGGGTCGCAAGAACAACTAGCGCTGCATCTTTTGACCATGGCGAATACTTCATTAGAAGAGTCCAACAACCTTTCCATCAATGTAATCAATGCGCTCTGCCGCTGGAACCTTTGGCAGTCCTGGCATTGTCATGATCTCTCCGCAGATCATGACGATAAATTCTGCACCCGCTGAGAGCTTAATTTCGCGGACATTAATGGTGTGTCCGCTTGGAGCTCCACGCAATGAGGCATCAGTTGAGAATGAATACTGGGTTTTTGCTACGCAGATAGGGAAATTGCCATAACCAGAGGCTTCAAGCTCTTTGAGCTTTGAATGCACCTTGGCATCGGCAGTTACATCTTTAGCGCCATAAACCCTGGTTGCAACAGCATTAATTTTCTCCCATAGCGTTGCACTGTCTTCATAAACAAATGTCATCGCCTGTGGAGTTTCGCAAAGTTCGACCACGGCATGTGCCAAATCTGCAGCACCCTTACCGCCGTCGGCCCAGTGAGTTGCAAGAACAATCTTTACTCCAAGTGCTTCAACGCGCTTGCGCAATAATTCAACTTCAGCTGCAGTATCACTTGTGAAGTTATTGATTGAGACAACAAGAGGAAGGTTATATACCTTGGTGATGTTGTTTATGTGACGCTCAAGATTTATAAGTCCAGCCTCTAGAGCGGGAAGATTTTCTTCGGTGATTGTCTTTAGATCGGCGCCGCCGTGATACTTGATTGCGCGAATCGTTGCAACAAGCACACATGCAGCTGGGCGTAGACCAGATTTGCGGCATTTGATGTCGATGAACTTTTCAGCTCCAAGATCGGCGCCAAAGCCAGCTTCAGTGACAACGTAATCTGCAAGCTTCATCGCAGATGTTGTAGCAACTACAGAGTTACAACCATGTGCGATATTTGCAAATGGGCCACCGTGAATAAAGGCTGGAGTGTTTTCAAGAGTCTGCACAAGGTTAGGCTGGAATGCATCCTTCAAGATAACGGTCATTGCGCCTTCGGCTTTGAGATCACTTGCTAGAACCGGCTTCTTATCCTTGGTGTAACCAACAACGATCTTGCCGATCTTTTCCTTCAAATCTTCGATTGAAGTCGCTAGGCAGAAGATGGCCATAATCTCTGAAGCAACGACGATGTCGAAACCATCGCTACGTGGATATCCATTTCCGACTCCGCCAAGAGATGCAACGATTTCGCGCAGAGCACGATCGTTCATATCTACTACCCGCTTCCAAGCAATACGGCGCACATCGATATTGAGTTCGTTGCCATGGTGAATGTGATTATCTAAAAGCGCTGCAAGTAAGTTGTTTGCAAGGGCAATTGCATTGAAATCGCCAGTGAAATGCAGATTGATATCTTCCATAGGAACAACTTGGGCATATCCACCGCCTGCTGCTCCCCCCTTCATGCCAAAGACTGGACCAAGTGATGGTTCGCGCAGCGCGATCATCGCGTTTTTACCAATATGACGAAGTGCATCGCCAAGACCAACAGTTGTTGTTGTCTTACCTTCACCTGCAGGGGTTGGGCTAATTGCCGTTACCAAAATTAACTTTGAGTTGTCGCGCTTTGGAAGTGCGGTCAGGTATTTAAGATTTACCTTCGCTTTGTATTTTCCATAGCTTTCAAGGTTGTCTGCATCAATTCCCAGCATTGCACCGATTTCGGTGACTGGCTTCATGGTTGCAGCTTGTGCAATTTCGATATCTGACATTTTTTATCCCTTTGCCTGACGTATGGCGCTTGTGAGCGCAGGTAACACTTGATGCAAATCACCGATAATTGCGTAATCTGCATATCCCAAAATTGGTGCCTCTGGATCGGTATTGATTACTACGATTGTTTTACTGTTCTTCATTCCAGCTATGTGCTGCATCGCCCCAGAAATACCGGCTGCGATATAGAGATCTGGAGCAACTTTCGTTCCAGTTTGTCCAACTTGCTCTGCGTGTGGACGCCAACCAGAACTTGTAACTACGCGTGAGCAGCCAACGGTTCCTCCGAGAAGTGTTGCTAACTCTTCGATCTGTCCGAAACCTTCTGGTCCACCAACGCCGCGACCACCAGAGACAATTACTTTGGCATCGGTCAGTGTTACGCCGCCTTTAGATTCACCTGCATCACGGCTAAGAACTTTGACTGCATAATCTTGTGGCTCAAGTGTTGGTTCGAACTCGCTAACAGTTGCCGCCGCACCACTTACTGACTCGGGTTCAGTTGAAAATGCCAGAACTGAAGCGATTAGTAAATCGGCGTGAACATGTGCAGATTCAATAAGGTTTCCGGCCCAACGTGCACGAAGCACATGGTGAGGAGATCCCAAAGTTATCTCTGAACACTCTGCCGCCATTGGAAGATCAAGGAAAGCTGCTAAGTGAGCTAACTGCTCATTTCCGCGTGGGCTTCCAGCAGCTAGAACGGCAGCTGGCTTTAGTTTTTCAACTAAATCTTTCAGTGCGCGGCCTGTTGCCATTGGTGTGTAATCAGTGACGCTTGCATGAGATGCAACGTGTAAAACCTTTGCACCGTATTCGCCAACGATGCCTGCAAGTGATGCAGCTTCTTTACCAACTACCACTGCTTCAATATCTTGTCCCAATTTATGAGCTGCTGTTAGTGCGCGAAGTGAGAGTTGATCTAGTTCGCCACGGTCGTGATCTACAAGTACAAGAATCATTAGAAAGTTCCGATCTTCTTGAGGATTTCAACCAGTGCAGGTACGGCTTCGACGCCCTTACCCAAAACTTCTGCGCCTTTTGATTTAGAGGGAGCCAAAGCTAAATTAACTTTTTCTAACTTTGGAACACGAGCTTCAGCTTTCTTCATATCTACTGGCTTTTTGCGAGCTTGCATACGGCCCGGTACTGATGGATAACGAGGAATGTTTAGACCATCGCGCACTGTAACGATTGCAGGAAGTGCAACTTCGTAGTGTTCGCGACCAGTTGCAACAACGCGATCGCACACTGCTACTCCGTTTTCGATCTTCATCGATTTAACGTTTGTAATGATTGGGCGATTCAGGGCATGTGCAACGC
Source organism: uncultured Actinomycetes bacterium (assembly GCA_903894425.1). GTDB lineage: Bacteria > Actinomycetota > Actinomycetes > Nanopelagicales > Nanopelagicaceae > Planktophila. The sequence continues at coordinate 1,413 of CAITQC010000120.1, read as the reverse complement.
GGATATGAATTTGATATCCAGCACTATCAGCAGACTCTGCACCAAAAATAATTAAGTCGAACTTAGTTTCTTCTGCGTTAATTGCATCAACGAGAGCAGCTGCAGTTCCTTGTGGATCCCACTCTTGACCATCGGTCTCAAGTAGCACGGCGCGCGTTGCACCGATTGCTAACTGCGAACGAAGTTGTTCTTCAGCATCACTAGGTCCAAGGGTGAGAAGAGTCAGAGTTCCACCCAATTGTTCAACGAGTTGGACTCCAGCCTCCACAGCATTTTCCTCGTGAGGACTGATACCAAAACCCAAATGCTTTGTTTCGATATCGCGTGAATCTGGTGTCAGAATCAAAGTTCCACCCGCTAGTGGAACGCGCTTTAAGCAGACAAGTACATCCATTATGCAAGGATCCGTTCATTTGATGGGTCAAATACAGGTGTAGAGCCAACATCAGCGACTGAACATGGATAGTGCTCACCGAGATATTCGACGATGAACTTGTTTCCAGCAACAGCTAACTCAGTTGGAAGATAAGACATCAGGATGTGCTTACCAAGAGATGGAGCAGATCCGGCACTAGTTACATATGAACGACGACCATGTGCATCAGTAATTGGTTGCTTATCAAGGGTAAGAATTGGTTCGTTACCCATCATGTAGCGCTTTTCACCAGTTGATGAAGCGTGATCATCAACGAAAAGTGTGCACAGCATTGCAACAGGTTTTTCTGCACGGTGCTTAACGTGTGCTTCTTTACCTACGAAATCTGCCTCCTTTAACTTAGGAGTCTGCATTCCAGCTTCAACAACTGTGTACTCAGTTTCAAGCTCTGGACCATATGCGCGGTAGCACTTTTCTAGTCGCCCAGTTGTTCCGTACACACCGATACCAACTGGAATCAATCCATGGCTCTTGCCAGCTTCCCATAGCGCATCCCACAGTGCTGGACCATCTGCCATCGGCACATAAAACTCCCAACCAAGATCGCCAACGTAGGAGATTCGAGATGCAAGAACTTTTACGCCCTTGATATCGATCTCTTTACATGTGCTGAACTTGAAAGCTTCATGGCTCATATCTGCTGAAGTCACTGCCTGCACGATTGCGCGAGCATTAGGGCCCCAGACTCCAAGAGTTGTGTAGTCAGATGTAATGTCTTTAATGGTTGCAGAGCCATCCGCAGGCAATAGATCGGCAAACCATTTCTTATCTGCCATACCGTGCGCACCGCCAGTAACCACGCGGAAGTGATCAGTATCAAGACGCATGATTGTTAAATCTGATTTGAATCCACCATTTGGACCAAGTACAGGTGAGTAAACACCGCGGCCGATAGCCACATCCATCTGACGAAGTGCCGCCTTTTGAACTACAGCTAAGGCAGAAGGGCCAGTGATATCAAAGTATGCAAAAGCAGT
>CAITQC010000119.1 GCA_903894425.1 uncultured Actinomycetes bacterium | reverse complement strand
ATCTTCTGGATTAGGAGAAACCACTGCAGTAATTGGCGGTGGGTCGAGTCGGAAAACAACAAGCCCAGCTTTGTAGGAGGTAGCAGGGTTTGCTCTGCGGTATTCGATCCAATAAGCAGAGTTGCCATCACGTATAAAAATTGCTTTTGTACCCGCTGCGAAATCCGATGGCGACAAAGTTACGGATTCGCTGCCCCAGACCTGCTTTACCTGCGAATCATCTAGGTAACCCATTCGCCATTGGTGGTACGTGTTGAGTTGCGATGCTGTATCGAGGTTTCCCATCGCATCGATAACTCCACCATATTCAACAGCTTTGCAATCGTTTCCCCATGCACCATCTTTTGCACCTGAATCACAGCGCAAGAAGTTTGAATGACCTAAACCAAATGTGTGACCCAGTTCGTGGGCGATCACAAAAGCAGATGCAGAGTCATGCAGCACTAAAACTCCATTAGTACTTTCTTTATTACCTAATCCCGCACGACCGCTCCAGACGCAGCCGGCATTAGGGGAGATGATTACTAAATATCTCTTGCTGTAATCGCTTATCCCTAACTGTGCATAGGCTTTGCGCTGTGTTTGAGACATGAAGTCAGATGCAGCAGAGCCATTGCATGGCATGCGTCCTGTTATTGAAATTGGATCTGGCACAGTTTTTCCTGATACAAAAGAAATCACACGGTCCTTGGTATCGCCAACAAGGGTTGTGTAGCTTTTCCATCGGGCATTGACATCGGAATCGATCAAAGAAAGCACTTCGGCCGCTGTTGTTGCCGGCTTTTTTGCCCCTGCCCAAACCACCTGAACAACGTCAACGATTCGCTCATCAACTGCCTGGGCAGGCGTTAACCCAACAGCAAAAAAGGCGACGACAAAGACAACTGCGATTGATAAACGCTTCTTCACAGAGTTCACCTTAAATGCTCCACGCAGAATTTTCATGGCGATCAATGACCCACACCTGGTATCCCGCCAGTTCGTCCTGAGCAAACCATTTAGCAGCATCTTGGCCCGCAACCATTAACCCTGTTGCCAGCGCATCACATAGCCACCCCTTGGCCCCAACAACTGTGGCCGATTTAGCCCCGATTGCAATCATCCCTGTATATGGATCGGTGATGTGAGCCCCGCGTTCGTATGTTCCAGAAGTTGCAATTGCGCCATCGGTGATTTCAAAAATCTGTAGAACTTCCTCTTTGTTATCAGGGTTCACGACCCCTATTTTCCATGGCTTTATGACGCCATCAGCTTCATCAAAATATCCACCACGCAACGACAGATCACCTGCGGCATTTACTTGCACATGTTGAGCGCCAGCTTCAACTAATAAATCGGCGCAGATATCTGCCGCCCATCCTTTTACTAATCCAGAAGGATCAAAACCACCTGCAACTGCCCAGGGATCAAATGCATCATCACTTAAATATTTGGCTTGCAAGGATAATTGCCACACTTCTTGCACCGATGCCGGGCAATCTGCAATATCAACTTTGCCCCTGCGCAAACGGGTTACCCATGATGAATCAATATATGTAGAGAAATCTTCATCCACTTGGCGACAGAACTCTGTAACTTTTTGCATTGCCATATTCAATTGCTCGCGACTGACAATTGCCGAAGAACAATCCACATCCACAATAGTTCCCCATACTGGAAACTGTGATCTGAAGTGGTTCATTCCACAATTCTCCCAGACTATAAGCGAACTTGTCGCCCCCGCTGCTTAAACTCAACTGTTATGGGCAAATTACCGGAAGATTCACAGCGTTTCACTTCCCAAAACCATTGTTGACAAGTAATGTGTTAAACCACATACTAAGAAATGAAAGGAGGGCCAATTAGATGTCACGCCCCTATGTGAAAGCAGCAGAGCGAAAGAAACCCGCAAGTGGTTCCGATCTAGATAAATTTTCCAAGGT
>CAITQC010000118.1 GCA_903894425.1 uncultured Actinomycetes bacterium | reverse complement strand
TAAAAGAAAGCCAACTCATCTCGCGGTCGGTGATGTTTTGGTGCTTCATAGTTGGATTGTGTCCGTTTCGAGTGAACAGCAGGTGTCCAGAAAGAGGCTATCAGGCTAATCAAGGGCGATTAGGTGGCAATCTAGGCTCAATGGCAGACTTGCGTACATGATCACGAATTACTGGATGAGTCCTGAAACAACTGCAGTAAATCGTCTACCCATGCTCAATATCGAACACATTGAGAAAATCACATTGGACGGCATGTGGCGCTTCCAACTACTGCGCAACCCACACCAGAGCCTAGGCCGCAAATGGGCATCAATTCCAGTTCCAGGTTTGTGGACGATGCAACCAGAGAGCGATGTATTTTTCGATAAGCCAATCTATACAAATGTGCAGATGCCTTTTGAAGAGCAGTCACCATTTGTGCCAGAACAAAATCCGCATGGAGTTTACGAACGTGATTTTGATTTGCCAGAAAGCTGGATTGGTAAGCGCATTGTCTTACAGCTCGGCGGATATGAATCTGTAGCACTTGTCTATATCAATGGTGTTGAAGTTGGCCTTACTAAAGATTCAAGGCTTGCCGCCGAATTTGATATAACAAAGTTTGTTAATCACGGTAGCAATGTCGTGCGGATTGATGTCACTAAATGGTCTGATGCAACTTTTATAGAGGACCAAGATCAATGGTGGCATGGTGGAATCACGCGCTCAGTCAAACTATTTGCAACGAACAAGGTTTTCATAGAACGTTTTTATACAACGGCCGGACTTGCTAAAGATGGTACGACTGGAACTTTAGATATCCGTGCGCACATTGCATCAATTGATAATATCTCTACCCATAACTACACCTTGCGTACCTCTATAGACGAGTTACCTAAGGTTAAGGCGGCCCAACTTTCATCAACACTTAAAGTATTTGAGGCGCCGATTTGGACCGAGCGCGAAGAATCGCTGAAGCTGCGCAGCGATGAGTATTTCCATGGAAAGTATTGGCATGGCAATATGCCGGCCGATGCAAAAAGGGCGATTTTAGAGAACGAGCCATGGCCAGCGGGAAAAATTCAATTTAATACTCGTATTCCTAAAGTAAAGGCCTGGTCTGCTGAATCACCAAATCTCTACACATTACATATCGAACTATTAGATCCAGATGGCAATATCGTTGAGATTTCACAGCAAAAAATCGGCTTTAGATCCATTGAAATTAAGGGCCAGGATTTTCTTGTTAATGGCCAACCAGTAATTTTCTACGGTGTTAACCGCCATGACTTTAACCGTTATACAGGTCGCGCACTTACCCGTGATGACATGCGTGAAGATCTGCTTGAACTCAAGCGTTGGAATTTTAACGCCGTGCGCACTTCTCATTATCCAAATGATGCAGCGTTCTTAGATTTATGTGACGAGCTTGGCTTCTATGTAATTGGTGAAGCAAATATCGAGTCTCACGCATTCATTTCTTCGATCTGTGACGATGCAAAGTACTTAACTGCATTTGTTGATCGCGTAGGCCGCATGGTTCAGCGCGATATTCACCACCCAGCAGCGGTGATGTGGTCACTTGGAAACGAATCAGGAGCTGGAACAAACCATGAAGCGGCAGCGGCGTTTGCTCGTTCATTTGATCCATCACGCCCACTTCACTATGAAGGTGGCATCCGTGGAAACTGGATGGGTTCACACTCTCTGACCGATGTCATTTGCCCGATGTATCCAGCAATCTCTGCCATTAAAGAGTATGCAACTTCTGCAAAGGCAGATCGTCCATTGATTATGTGCGAGTACTCGCATGCAATGGGAAATAGCAATGGAACTTTGGCTGAGTACTGGGAAACAATTGAATCTACCCGTGGTTTGCAGGGTGGGTTTATTTGGGAGTTCTGGGATCACGGTCCTGTACAAACTATGCCCGATGGTTCAAAGCGCAATGCCTATGGCGGCGATTATGGCGAAAAGAAGCATGATGGCAACTTCTGCTGCGATGGAATGGTTTTCCCAGATCGCACAGCTAAGCCAGCAATGGCCGAGTTCAAAGCAATTGCAGCTCCTGCCAATATCAGTGCAGTAAATGCATCCACTGGAACTTTTAAGATCTTTAATAAGCACTTCTTCAATGACTTATCTGCTTATGAAGTGCATTGGAGTATTACTTGTGACGGTTTAATTACAGATGGTGGCACAGTAAAACTACCCAAGGTTGCACCGCGCAAGACCATATCTTTCAAAGTAGTTTCCAGAGATTTAGCTAAGACCGATAATGTTGGCGAGCGTTTTATTACATTCGTGGTTGTCCGTGTTGCTAGCACTGCTTGGTCATCAGCGATGTCTGAGGTTGGCTGGAATCAAATAGCGCTTCCATCACGTGCATTAAAAGTTGAGAGCGTTAATACTTCCGACGAATTTATGAATGTGTTGGATGCATATGGCCAGATTGTGATTCCACGGGGTGTTGTTGCTCCAAAACTTACTTTATGGCGCGCACCCACTGATAATGATCGAATCGGACACATAGCAACTAAGTGGAACCGCTGGGGTTTGCGAGATTTAAATCGCATCGACTGTGTAGTTTCTCAAAACCTTAATGGTCTAAAAATTATTAATACCTGGCAGACTAGCGCTGGTATTACGATTAAGCACGAGCAGATAGTTACACCGGTTATTGATGGCTTCCGCGTAAAAGAAAATGTAACCCTACCTAAACTCCTTGATGATGTAGCACGTGTGGGTATTAACTTCGAACTTGATGGCGCATTAACCGATGTAACATGGTTTGGTTCGGGTCCTCACGAGTCTTATCCAGATCGAAAAATCGCCCGTATCCACCGCTTTGTTTCTACTGTGGCTGGACAATACGTTCCTTATGTTCGTCCGCAAGAAAACGGTGGACACAATGCGGTTCGTTGGTTTGAAGCAACAGATGCAGCTGGGCATGGGGTTCGTGTGCAGCTGGGTAAACCTTTGCAAGTTTCTGTCACACCAAATCGCGCCGTTGATTTAGCTGATGCAACACATGATGTTGAAGTTAAAGCATGCGGAAATGTTGTTGTTCATATCGATGGCGCACATCGTGGAGTTGGAACTGCTTCCTGCGGACCAGACACATTAGATAAATACATCATTAAACCAGGCACTCATACCTGGGAATGGACATTTACTTCAATCTAAATTCAGTGGCCAGCCGATGGCTATTGGGTACTTGCAGCTCCGTCCATCACCTGAAGATTTGCCGCGCGCACGGCGCCACATCCATGGCAGTGCAAAGGTAATAAACCAGATAGTTGTAACAAGAGCACGTAAAAACTTGGGTTCAAGTTTTGCAGGTGGCAGTGGTTCGCGCCATCCTGCATCAAATGGCAAATCCAAAATCTCAAGAACAGCCTGGGCAACGCGATCGTGACCCATTGCATTTAAGTGCAGACGATCAAAAGCTAAGAACCTGCGGTCACTAAATGCGGGCTCTTCATTTGCATCGGCAACAATTGCACCAACTTCTATGGCAACCGCACGCACGTTTTTATTGAAAGCACTAAAGCGCTCTTCCCACATCTTGGCAGATCGACCAGTGTTTCCCGTTCTCTCTAAAACTGTAAAGACCATAATCGTTGCACCAGATGCTGCTAATCGACGTACTGCATCGGCGTATTGAGCAAGAACTAATTCAACTTTGTATCCAGGTCTAATAACATCGTTAGCTCCGGCATGAAATGAAATCAGGGTTTCGGGACCAGTAACTTGGTCTAACGCCGGTGCAATTTGTTCATCTATTACTTGCTGCACAAGCTTTCCGCGAATAGCTAAGTTGGCATAGGTGAAATCAGGATGGGCTTTTGCCAATACATCGGCAACGCGATCTGCCCAGCCTCGGTACTGACCATGCTTTTTTTCATCACACAATCCCTCGGTATATGAATCTCCTAGGGCGATAAAACGCTTGTAAATCACTAACTTACCCCTTACGGCGTGCCTGATCTATATGGAACAGCGCAATCGAAGTGGCAACTGAAGCATTCAATGATTCTGTTGACGCGCTGATTGGAATTGAGATTACTAGGTCGCACTTTTCGCGGGTCAAACGTGCAAGGCCTTTTCCTTCGCTTCCAACAACGACCATGATTGGCTCGGTCGCAACTTTCATTGCAGCAATTGTGTCGTCGGATTCTCCATCAAGACCAACTACAAATAGGCCCTCTTTTTTTGCGGCATCGATAGTACGTGCAAGATTTGTTACTTGCGCAATAGGCATACGGGCTGCAGCTCCTGCAGATGCTTTCCATGCCGATGCTGTCATTGCTGCTGCACGGCGTTCAGTCATAAGAACTCCTGCTGCACCAAATGCTGCAGCGCTACGTACGATTGCACCTAAGTTGCGTGGGTCAGTTACGCCATCAAGGGCAACAATTAAAGCTGGATACTTTGCGCGCTGCATAATCTCTTCAAAGGATGAGTACTGATAAGGCTTAATAGCAAGAATAATTCCTTGGCTATTAGGTGAGATGCCTTCAACTTCAGCACGGTGTGCTTCACGAATTGGAAGACCTAAGTGCAGTGCAAGTTTGAGTGATTCGGCAACGCGATCATCAACATCGATACTACGTGCCACTAATAACTCTGTCGCTGGAACGGCCTCGCGTAGCGCTTCTAGAACTGCGTTACGACCTGCAACGATTTCACCTCTTGGGCGATCACCGCGCGGAGCACGTGAAGGAGTAGTGCGCGCAATTGTTGTTGCACGAGGACTTGTTGAACGCGCAGTAGTGGCACGACCTGCTGGTGTACGAGTAGCTTTTTTCTCAACAGCTTTTTTGCGCTTTGCAGCTGCGTGATAAGGACGGTCTTCAGCCTTTGGTGTTGGGCCTTTTCCTGCAAGACGCTTTTTATTCTTGCCACCAGTACCTGCTGATGGTCCCTTTTTTGATGCGCGGATTGCGCCTTTGCGCGATGAATTACCGGCCATGGTTAGCTCTTCTCTTCAATCGACCAACGTGGCCCTTGTGCAGTGTCTTCAATTGTAATTCCTAATTCAAGTAGTCCATCACGGATGGCATCTGATGCAGCGAAATCCTTGCGTTCGCGCGCAGCCGCACGCTCTTGAAGAGCTAATTTGATAACACCATCGAGGGCGGCATCGAGATTTTTTGTTGATGCTTGTGCGTAATTAGAATCAAATGGATCGCAGCCAAGAATCTGCAAGGCGCCACGGATTTCACCGGCGTTCTTAGCAATTGCTGACTTGTCACCATCGGTGATTGCTTGATTTCCAAGGCGTAAATTCTCTGAAATTGAGGCAAGGCCAGCAGGAACAGCTAAATCATCATTCATCGCAGCGCAAAATACATCGTTAATTGTAGGAACTGGTTGAGTGCCTAAAGTTTCTGTGGCTCTAGTCAAAAAGTTTTCGATTCGGCGAAATGCAACTGCTGATTCATCTAGAGCTGCTTGAGAGTATTCGAGCATCGAGCGATAGTGAGCACTGCCCAAATACCAACGTAGCTCAATCCCTCGGACGCGTTCCAAAATAACTTCAACCTGCAAAGTATTTCCAAGGGACTTGCTCATCTTTTCGCCAGATTGAGTAACCCAGGCATTATGCAACCAATGGTTTGCAAATCTATATCCTGCAGCTTCAGATTGCGCGATTTCATTTTCATGATGAGGGAAAACTAAATCTAATCCTCCACCATGAATATCAAATGCTTCACCTAAATATGCGTGTGCCATTGCTGAACACTCAAGGTGCCAACCTGGGCGACCTGCTCCCCAAGGAGTTGGCCATGATGGCTCGCCAACTTTGGCACCCTTCCAAAGAGCAAAATCTCGCGGATCTTTTTTGAATTTCTCATCTGCATCTGCAGTAGATTGAAGATCATCTAATTTTTGGCCGGATAAAGTTAGGTAACTCTTTAATTTGCGGACTTCTAAGTAAACATCACCGTTGCCAGGTGCATAGGCAGAGCCATTATCAATAAGAATCTGCATCAATTCAATCATCTGTGTGATGTGGCCCGTTGCGCGAGGTTCGTACGTCGGCGGCAAGACATTGAGAGATGCAAAAGCTGCGGTGAAGATTCGCTCGTACTTCATAGCCAAAGCCCACCACTGCATTTTTTCGATAACTGCCTTTTGCAAAATCTTGTCATCAATATCAGTGACGTTGCGGATAAAAGTTACGTCATAGCCTGACCAAGTTAACCAGCGACGCAAGATGTCAAAGTTCACTGCGCTACGTACATGGCCAATATGTGGATGTGATTGAACCGTTGCGCCACAAACGTACATAGAGACTTGACCCGGGATAAGAGGCTTAAAAACACCTACTTCACGGGTTGCAGTGTCATATAAATGCAGTGCGGACATTTGATAATTCTACTGCTTATAAACCAGGGCAGTTGCAATGGCCGCGATGCCCTTGCCTTGACCTGTTAGGCCCATTCCATCTGTTGTTGTAGCAGAGACTGAAATAGAAGCGCCACCTAGGGCTGCTGATATTGCAGCGATAGCTTCGGCTCGGCGTTTTCCAATCTTGGGACGGTTGCCAATGATCTGTACCGTGACATTTGAAATCCTAAATCCAGCCTGCACAACTAATGAATATGTTTCTTTCATTAACTGCGTACCTGATGCACCTGCATATTCAGGGCGATCCGTTCCAAAATTACTTCCAAGATCACCTAACTGCGTTGCTGCAAATAACGCATCACAAACAGCATGTGCTGCAACATCACCATCGGAATGTCCTTCAACGCCTTCTTCGTTGGGCCAGTGCAAACCGGCTAACCACATTGGGCGCCCTTGTCCAAATGCATGTGCATCGGTGCCGATGCCAGTGCGGATATCTCGACCTAAATCTAAGAAGCCAAGGGCAGTATTTAAATCGGCAGGAGTTGTAATTTTTAGTGCGCGCTCTTCGCCGACAATCACTTTGACTTTTCCACCATTAGCTTCGATGAGTGCGGCGTCATCGCTGGCTTCACTCTGTGACGCATGTGCATCGCGAAGAGCTGCAGTGTTAAATCCTTGTGGAGTTTGAATACTGACAAGTGTTGCGCGATCAGGTGTCGATTCAACAAAGCCTTGGACATTTACAACTTTAATTGTGTCTACAACAGCAATCGCTGGAACAACAGCTATCTGACCGCTTTTTAATTCTGCGATAACACGTGAAGCTAACTCAGAGCTAGCAAGCGCACGGGCTGCATCATGGACCAATAGATATTCACCGGTAGCCACTGCCAATCCACTGCGAACACTGGCTGAACGAGTTGCACCACCGGTGACGACTGTAATTCCATCTCCAACAATTTCACTGATCTGCTTTTCAAATCCAGCAGGTGCAGTAACAATTATCTGATCGACAACTGGGGCTAAGGAAGAAACGGCATGCTCCAACAAGGTGCGATCCACTAGTTGAATGAGAGCTTTGGGAATGCCTGCGCCAAATCGTTCACCACTGCCCGCGGCAGCGATGATGGCGCTGATAGACATTGTTAAGAAGCGAGAACCTCGTCAAGGATTACTGCAGCCTTTTCTTCGTCAGTGCGCTCTGCAAGAGCAAGCTCTGAGATAAGGATCTGCTTCGCCTTGGCGAGCATGCGCTTTTCACCAGCTGATAAACCACGGTCTAGGTCGCGGCGATACAAATCGCGAACAACTTCGGCAACCTTGATTACATCACCTGATGCTAATTTTTCAAGATTTGCCTTGTAACGGCGTGACCAGTTAGTTGGTTCTTCTGTATAAGGCTGGCGCAATACGTTAAATACACGGTCTAGGCCAGCAGAATCTACGACATCGCGAACACCGACGAGATCTACATTTTCTGCAGGAACGCGCACAGTTAAATCACCTTGAGCAACTTTTAACACTAGGTAGGTCTTTTCTTCACCCTTTATCACGCGAGTTTCGATAGCTTCGATTAATGCAGCCCCGTGATGAGGATAAACAACGGTTTCGCCGACCTTAAAGCTCATGTGATGCCCTTCGCTAGAGGGTCAATTCTACCAGCAATATCTGAATGAGAAAACCTGCGTATAACTAGCGTTATTCACTGCTTATTTGATGTGAGACAATTGCGCCTATGCGTCGCATACTAACTGCATTGGTAATCGCAACATTAACTGTCTCACTAAGTGGATGCGGTGCTGGTACAAATGCATCAACTCGTAACATAACTCAGGTTACTGATGGCGCAGAAGCAGCTATCGCAACCGATGGCAACAACATTAAGTTGGTAAATCTGCTTATTGTTGCTACACCTGAAGGTGCGGGCGTATTGGTTGGAACAATCGTTAACTCACTTCCAACTGAGGATGCACTGCTCGGCGTTGCTATTAACGGACAGGTAGCAACAGTTACCGGAACAAATACTTTGGCTCAAAATACTCCAGTGGTTTTTGAAGGTCCATCTGCAAATGCAAAAGCAGTTGTCGGAGCCCTTGGCGCTGTTGCCGGGCAAAATGTGCAAGTAACAATGTTCTTTGCTCGTGCGGGACAAGTTACAGTTCAAGCGATTATTCGTGACCAGCGCGATACATACGCTGGCATCACTGCTTAAGTTTTTTTTACTTCTTCCCCTGATTCGCAACAGCTGCAATTGCTTCCTTTGCTGCCGCTGGATCTAAGTACTCGCCACCCTTAACCGTTGGAGTTAAATCTGCATTGAGTTTGTAGTACAGAGGAATACCAGTTGGAATATTAAGCCCTGCGATATCGGCATCAGAGATTCCATCAAGGTGCTTAACCAATGCACGCAATGAGTTTCCATGAGCAGTTACCAAAACTCGTTTGCCAGCTTGTAGATCAGGAACTATTGATTCGTGCCAGTACGGCAACATCCGTTCGATGACATCTTTAAGGCACTCAGTCTTTGGCGCGGTGATGTCGGCATAACGCGCATCATTGGCTTGAGAAAACTCGTCATTGTCTTCGATGGCAGGTGGCGGAACATCAAATGAACGGCGCCAGAGCTGGAACTGCTCTTCGCCATATTGGGCAAGGGTCTGGGCCTTGTCTTTGCCTTGCAACGCACCGTAATGGCGCTCATTCAAACGCCATGAACGCTTCACTGGGATCCAATGACGCTCACAAGTATCGAGAGCCAACTGAGATGTGTGAATCGCACGGCGCAAAAGTGATGTGTGAAGTAAATCAGGCAACAATCCGCGTTCGGTCAACAGTGCGCCCCCGCGACGTGCCTCGTCTTCTCCCTTTGCTGATAGGCGCACGTCAACCCATCCAGTGAAAAGATTCTTGGCATTCCATTCAGATTCGCCGTGGCGCAAAAGGATTAATTCGTGGTTGCTCATAGCTACATCCTAAACTAAATGTTTGAAAGCCTCTAAATTGGCAAGGGATTCACCACGCGATACACGCCAAGCCCACTCGCGACGGATTGCATTGGCAAATCCAAGTTCTAGAAGTGGATTAAATGAAGAATCCGATATTTGAAGGACTGAACCAACCAGTCGATCGATTTCACGATCTGTAACGGCAGTTAATGGAAGGCGGCCAACTAAGAAAATATCGTGAACTTCATTGATAGCAAATGCGATTCCATATAGAGATGCGTTTTTGGCCATGCACCAGGCATGCACTGCCGCTTCATTATCATCGGGTTTGCGGATTACAAAAGCGTTTATGCTCAATGAATGATCGCCGACTACTAAGGCGCAGTGGGTTTGTAACTTCTTTTCACCGGGCAGAGTAACTAAAAATGTATTGTCATCTTTGCGTTCGTATTCAAGATCATGCGAATCTAAAAACTCTTCAATAGTAATGCGTGGGTCGATTGCAGCCATTTATTCGCCTGCGATTTTGCGGGCAGCGTTATGCTCGGTGATTACTTGATCATAAATATCTAAAGTTCCACGGGCCGTTGTGTCCCAACCAAAGTGTGATGCGTGTTCGATTGCACCCATTGAAAGTAATACTCGGCGTTGTGGCTCCTGTAACAAACGTGCAATAACTGAAGACCAGGCCTTTGCATCATGGCCATCAACTAAAACCCCTGAAATACCATCGGCAACGGCTGTGCGTAATCCGCCAACTGCAGTTGCAACAACTGGAGTTCCACAAGCCTGTGCTTCAAGTGCGACTAAGCCAAAGCTTTCAGAATAACTTGGAACACAGACTAAATCGGCGGCGCGATACCACTGCGGAAGATCAGCACGCAGAACTGGCGGGGTAAATGAAACAACGTCATCGATTCCAAGCCAGCTTGTTAACTCTTTTAACCGTTCTACTTCTTCAGTATTTGCACCAGATGCACCACCAATAATGTTTACGACTAACTTTGGTCGCAGATGTGGAGAGTGTTTAACAAGTTCAGATGTTGCACGGATCAAAACTTCGGGGCCTTTATGTGGCTGAATACGGCCAACAAAGCTGACCACTAAGGCATCGTGATCGATGCCAACGAAGTCGCGGGCAGCTGCACGGCCCGTACCTGGCGTAAATGTATAAAGATCAACCCCTGGCGTTACGACATGGACCGTATCGGGGCAGGCTTCATAGAGTGAAACAAGGCTGGCGCATTCGGCATCAGTATTTGCAATCAACGCTTGTGCTGCTGCAACGACTTGAGTTTCACCCTGAACACGAATCATGGGTTCGGGGATTTCACCTTCAGCTAAATTCAAATTCTTAACTCGGGCCATCGTGTGCATTGTGTGGACTAGTGGAATCCCAAGTTCTCTACTTGCAGGCATTGCAACTTTTCCAGAGATCCAATAATGAGAATGAATCACATCATAGTTTTCATCTTTGGCAATGCGTAAAAACTCTTTAGACAAACCCAGAATGTGCGCAGGCAACTGTTCTTTAGTCAGGGCGCCATGTCCGCAATCAAAGTGGCGAACACGAACCCCTTTAGAAATTTCAACGATTTCAGGTTGCTCGGCATTGGTGCGACGAGTGAAGATATCTACTGTGACACCCATAGCGGCCATGCGCTGTGCAGATTCGACTACGTAGATATTCATGCCGCCGGCATCGCCAATACCTGGTTGATCCAGGGGCGATGTATGCACCATCAATGTTGCAATGCGGCCATTCATGTTCAAAGGGTACGCGCCAACCTCAAAAAAAGAGAATCAAGCGAAGGTTGCGCCAATGGTGCCGACTGGCTTGCCTCCACCATAAATAGTCTCTGCTTGTTCGTGGGCATCAATACCGAGAATCTTTAGCGCCGCTGCAGTTACAGCTGGCACGGCACGAGCATTTCCATCGCTGATCTTTAACGCCAATGTGCGGCCATCAGGAAGTGATGCAACATTGATTCCCTCAGCGCCATCCTTCATAAACAGGCCATCGATATTTTGCATCATCCGTGTAGCTAATCGACCCTGTCCTGAAACCATTTCCGGAAAATCGCGGCATGCTTGCACAACGCTTTGATGAACCGGATCAGTTGAAATAGTTAAGGTACGGATGGCTCGGGCTAACCCAAGCAAAGAGAACATAAATAACGGTGCTCCGCAGCCATCAACGGTTGTATTGATAATACTTTCACCGCTCATAGATTCAACTTCTTTAGCGATAGCTTTTTGCAGCTGATGTTCTGGGTCTAAATATGAATCAATTGGCCACCCATTGATATGACAGGTAACGATCATTCCAGCATGTTTCCCGCTGCAGTTCATGGCTAATCGCGTTGGTTGCGATGTGCGCCTTAGCTCTTCATCGATCGGACGATCCATTACACAGTGCAATGAATGTTCATCCAGGCCGGCCTTTGCCAATATTGATTGTGTTCCAGTTTGATGCATGCTGGTTCCGGCATGCGATGCACAGACAAGTGCAAGCAAGCGGGGCTCTAGATCTAATCCTGCTCGCACCATCGCTGATGCTTGAATCGATTTAAGTGATGAACGTGAATACATGGGCAAGAG
>CAITQC010000117.1 GCA_903894425.1 uncultured Actinomycetes bacterium | reverse complement strand
TCAAACTTCCCAGAATCTAAGAAGAGTTCCTCTTGCAACTTCGCTCTTGGCGGTCTTTGCGGGAATCCTGGCGAAGCTTTCTTTAACCAAAGGCGATCTCTTACCCGGGCTCGATGGTGCTTTCTATTGGGTTCAAGTTCGTTCAGTTCTTGAAAATCAGTCACTCGCATTTTCTGATCTTCCCCTTATTTTTTGGGTGCAGGCAGCGATCGCAAAGGTTGTTGGAGATGTACCCCTCGGAGTCCGTATCTCAGATGCAGTTCTACCGGCGCTTTCTGCAATTCCAATTTACTTAATCGCCCGCAGATTCAAGAATGCACTCTTGCCTGCAATAGCTATTTTGTTCGTCTTACTGCATCCGATACAACTCTACTTTTTCACTGGCGATTTCATCAAGAATGAAGCGACTATCCCAGCAGTCTTTTTCATGGCACTTGTGCTTGTAAATTGGGAGCACCAGTCAAAGAAACTCTCAGTAATCTATTTAATAATCCTATTTGTGATCACAGCGCTTTCGCATTTTGGAACAGCGCTGCTGGCATTCATCCTTATCGTTTTGTGGGGATTGCTTCAAATGCGCAGGAGCGGGCGCAAGTTTTGGCTTAAAGGTTTAGCTCTGTCCTGTGTGGCTTTTGTCGGGCTACTCACCTCACTGGCAGTTATAGTTCCAAACCGCTACGAAAGACTCGTTGAATTCTTAACTACGCCAAGTGCAGCCTTTGTCAGACCGGTAATCGATGGAATTATTCATGGCTATGCAAACTCCATAATTACCTTCACAATAATCACGAGCCAAATTGCAGTTGTAGTTCTTGCAATCATTTCTTGGCGTTCTAGAAGTAATTTCATCTTCTCCGATATGTCACTCGTTATCTCTTCACTTATCGCCACATTTGTTTTGTCTTCACCTTTTATATCTATGGAATGGGCTGATCGTCTAACAGGGCTTTCTTTTGTTCCGCTTAGCATTGCTGCCATTCTTATTTTTGGCAACGCCGACAAGAATTTCTATAAGGCACCAGTTACTGTGCTTGCTGCAGTGACTTTGATATCTACAATGGCATTTACTTCTTATGATATGAAAGTTGTCTTCTCTGATGAGAAATACTCAGACTTCAAGCAACTAGTTAAGCAAGTTGATATCCCAGACAATTCTGTGATTGTTGCTCGTCACGGAGTTCAATACTTGAGTGCCTGGCATTTTGAAACCGACGTTGTTTTAGAAAGCTATTTTGAAACTGCGGATCTGAGTTCCTATTCTGCTGTCTTTATTCTCGTAGAGAATCGCACCTCAGATAAGAAGGAGGATGCTCCAAATCCGCCGAGTGATTCAAAAGATGATAAGCCGAATCCTCCTGTGCCTTCAGGAGACAAAGCTCCTGATAATGGTGGCAAAGAGATTGACCCTCAAGAGCTGTCGGGCCAGACCGTCTATGGGAATGAATCCTTCACCCTTGTAAGGATTCGCTGATGTATCTCTAGAAACGACTAGTTATAGGGTTCGAAGCTTTGTAAGAATTTCTTTGTCGTTTGTCTTAAGTTTTTTGATTATTCCCTTTATTGGGTTTCCACCATTGGCGTAATAAGCAAGGGTGTAATACGGATAGACAGAGATTCCAAAACCATTCTCTTCTCGGTGATATCGGCTTGGCAGCGTATATTTCCGGATTATGTCGATATCGCCCTGAGCAAAAAACTTTCTGAGTTTAATTTCATTTAAGAGCTTAAACTTACTTAATCTAATTTGACGGACATCTATTGAAAAAATCTCACTTTGCAATCCATAAGCCGAGTAAGTCACAATTGAATCTTTGACAGAATAAACAGCTTTACCATTTGCAATACTCCTTGAGACTTTTCCTTCGGCTAACAAAGTTTTTGCTTGCACCTTATAAAAATCCCCATTTATTTCAAGCAGGTACTTATAAAGCGCTCTTCTTTCCTCTTGAAAAAGAAGACCACCCGAAGTTAAGCACTCTTCAAAATAACTCACACCTTTATTGTGCACCTATCAAGCAACCTGCCGCCACAAATTTTCCTGAGTCGCCCTTAACGGCCAGTTTCTTGCCATTTTCCAGGTAAACATATCCCTGAGCGATGCCTCGATATGAGGCAGAGACACCTTTCAGGCATTGACCGTAGAGCTCTTTGAAGCTCGCGACATTAGGTGATTTAGCGGTTGAGTTCCTTCTTTCATTTGCAAATGAATAGGCGGTGATCTCACGGTTATCCCGAATTTTCTGTATAGATGCGTTCAGTTGAGTGTATTTTTGCGGGACATTACAGGTTGAGGTGATATTCAATTTAATGGCATCTATATTTTGATCTTCAGACAGACTTGTCGAATAGTGAGGCCTCTCGACCTTCAAGGTGCAATTAGGTTCTGTTCCTCCAATACTTTGGAGAATGAGAAATTGTGCAGCCAGCAGTCCAACTACCGCAATGCTGGGAACCTTGGGAGTTAAGAGAATTGATTTAGGAATAGTTATAGGCATGCCTAAAAACTAGGGAAAAGCCCTGACGACCTTAATCAGGTTATCCCCACCCCATAGGTAGAGGATGAAATAGAACCAGCGGAGGATGAGGGATTTGAACCCTCGATAGGTTGCCCTATACACGCTTTCCAAGCGTGCGCACTCGGCCGCTATGCGAATCCTCCCGAGGGGGAGAACTCTATCGGTGGGTATAACTATGATTACACCAGATCCCTCGTACGGCGTTACCGTACTGAACTCCCCCAGGGCAGGAATGCAGCAAGGGTAGGTCCGCTCTGGCGGGTGTGCGAGGGGTCCTATTAAATTGCGCAAGGCGACGAACAGTAGAGGAGTAGACGATGTCATTAGCTTTGTATCGTAAATATCGTCCCTCTGTTTTTGCAGATGTCATCGGACAAGAGCATGTAACTGTTCCACTTTCAAATGCTTTGGAATCTGGTCGCACACACCACGCATACTTGTTTAGCGGTCCACGTGGTTGCGGAAAAACTTCAAGCGCACGAATCATGGCGCGCTCGCTTAACTGCGAAAAGGGACCAACTCCAAATCCATGTGGCGAATGCCAATCATGTAAAGATTTAGTTGCGAATGGTCCAGGTTCATTAGATGTAATTGAGTTAGATGCTGCGACCCACGGTTTAGTAGATGATGCACGCGATCTTCGCGACAAAGCATTCTTTGCACCAGTACAAAGCCGTTACAAGATTTACATTATTGATGAGGCACACCAGCTTGGACCAGGTGCAGCTAACGCGTTACTTAAGGTTGTTGAAGAGCCACCTGCACATGTAATTTTTATCTTTGCTACAACTGAACCAGATAAGTTGATTGCAACTATCCGTTCACGTACACACCAC
>CAITQC010000116.1 GCA_903894425.1 uncultured Actinomycetes bacterium | reverse complement strand
CCCTACTTTTTTAATCGCTGGTTAGGGCGTCCATAGGCTTTCATGGATTACGTACTAGCAATTCCCGCAGCATCGATTCTCCTTATCTGCCTGACTAATTTTGTAACCATTCGCTCTCCCTGGAAATGCACCCAAATCGAAGAGGAGATTTCAGTAATCTTTCCTATGCGAAATGAGTCTGAAAATGTGGCTGGGTTAATAGAGAGCTTACGCAATCAAAAACACCTTACTCACGTACAGTACTTATTTCTCAATGATAACTCTGAGGATGAAACCCTCACTCTTTTGCAACAGCACACTTCTGGTCTACATAACTTCACCGTCATCGACGGCTCTGTTTTACCGCATGGCTGGATAGGCAAGACCTGGGCGCTACAGCAGTTATTTGAGAAAGCCACGGGCGAAATCATCGTCTCTGTCGATGCCGACGTACGCCTTGAAGTTGATGCAATCAGTCGTGCAGTAACTTTATTAAAGGATTCAAAGCTAGATTTTCTTTCACCGTATCCAGCTCAACTTGCCTATACCTGGTCTGAAAAGCTGATTCAACCTTTATTACAGTGGTCCTGGATGTCAACGGTTATTTTACGTATCGCCGAAACTGCAGCACGCCCATCAATGGTCGTTGCTAATGGGCAGTTCTTCGTTGTGCGCAGAGCGGCCTTAGAGAAAGTTGGCGCATATGAAAGCGTCAAGTCAAATGTTCTCGATGATGTTTTCTTAGGCCGAGCTTTAGTAAAGAACGGTTCGCGAGGATGTGTGGCCAACGGTTCATCTATCGCATCTACCCGTATGTATTCATGCTGGAAAGAGATTGAAGCTGGCTATGGTAAATCTCTACATGCAGCCTTCGGTTCTTTTGCTGGATCACTAATTGCGATTCTCTTTCTCTTTATTACAGGTATCGCTCCGCTTATTGCAGGCATCACAGGTTCAAATATTGGCTGGTATGCCTTTGGCGCAGTTACGCTGACTCGCACAATGAGTGCTACTAAAGTGGGAAAAAATGGGTTCGACGGTTTTCTGCATCCGATTTCTTCGGCGCTACTCATCTATCTAATTATCTACTCCTGGATGATGCGCGGTGAAGTTCAATGGAAGGGTCGAACGATATGAAGATCCTTGTTATTGGTGCAGGCATGGGCGGCATGATGTCAGCGGCCCGTTTAGCTAAAGCGGGTCATGAAGTAAGTCTCTATGAGGCATCTGATCGAGTTGGCGGAAAACTTCACACTGAATGGATTGGCAAAGTTGCATTCGATACTGGGCCTTCGCTGTTAACTCTGCCTGCAGTTTATAAAGACTTCTTTGCGCGCACAGGAAAGCATCTTGGTTTACTCTGTGAAATAAAGGCTGTGGATCCATCTTTTGATTACCGTTTCGCCGATGGCACATCTGTGCAGTTCGCAAACCTGTCGCGTTTTCATACCCTCAATAATCTTCGTGCCGCCTTTGGTGAAGACGTAGCGCAGCAGTGGGATCAAATTATGCGGCGAGCAGAAAAGATGTGGGATGTTTCCCGTGAACCATTTATTGAAAATGAACTTCGCTCACCACTTTCATTACTCAAACGTAAATCTCTTCTTCGCGATATAAGAATCATCGCTCCGTGGAAATCACTACGTGAAATCGCCAATGAATCATTGCCGGATCAGCATCTACGTTTCATTTTGGATCGCTATGCAACCTACAGTGGATCAGACCCGCGTAAAGCGCCTGCGGTATTGGCAAGTATCGCCTTTGTTGAAGAGGCCTTTGGTGCCTGGCATATCAAGGGTGGCTTAGGAACACTGGCAAATCTCGTGCACGAACGCTCTGAAAAATTAGGTGTTGTTTTTCATCTGAACTCCCCCGTTGCAAAAATCAATATCAGCAAGAACAAAGCAATTGGTATCACCTTGGAAACCGGTGAAATTATTGCCGCAGATGCTGTTATTGCAAACGCAGATGCTTCTTTGATTTATAACGAACTAATCTCTGGCAAGATTCGAAAAATCAAAAAGGTTCGCAAGAACATCGCCAAAGCCGATCCATCGCTGGCCGGATTTTCACTTCTGCTTGGAATGCGCAAAGACGAGAATGCGCAACTCATGCATCACACCGTCCTTTTTCCAAAAGATTACGATGCTGAATTTGATGCGATTTTTACACATAAGAAGCCCGTGGATGAGCCGACAATCTATATCTGCGCACCTGGTGATGATGCAATGTCAAAAGATGAATCCCTTGAAAGCTGGTTCGTATTAGTAAATGCACCGGCACACAGTGCAAATAGTTTTGACTGGAGTGATCAAGAGTTTGCTCGCAACTACGCAAATAGCATAATTGATCAAATTGAAGCTCGTGGAATTACCGTTCGCTCACGCCTTGAGTCATTGACTATTAGGACTCCGGCGGATTTAGAAACCGAAGTACGTGCACCGGGCGGATCAATCTATGGAACTTCAAGTAACGGTGCAAAGGCTGCATTTATGCGCGCAAAAAACCGTTCGCCAATAAATGCTTTGTACTGTGTTGGTGGTTCGGCACACCCAGGTGGTGGCTTGCCGCTAGTTGGGTTAAGCGCAGAAATGGTTGCTAATGCAGTTGGGAACGCGCATAACGCAAAACCATTAAAAAGCCACTAGTTTGTAAAACTAGAAAAGCAACAGAGAGCGCAAAGATGCCAGGCAGATTTAGTTGCCACATAATTAATACAATAAACAAAAAACTTGCACGGACTGGTCGCTCAGCAGGTGTTACAACACCAATATCTTTAATGCCAAGACCCACCAACTTGGCCCGCGCATATTCTTGAAAAGAAGCGATGCACCAAAGAGTTATGACCAACCATGCTGGTACGCCAATTACATAGAGAGCGTAAAGCCATAGGGCTTCACTAATACGATCAACAACTGAATCTAGAGTTGCTCCCCATGCGCTTTGGCGATGCTGAAAGATCGCAACGCTTCCATCGACTCCATCACAAAAAAGAGATAAGACTAGGAAGACAATTGCCCACCAGCTGGTTGCAGTTAAGGCAGTTGCAACTGCCGCAACCAGCCCCAGTAAAGTCAAAAGGTTAGGAGTGACTCGAAGCAAAGTTGCAACAAGACCAAAGCGATATGAAATGTTGAGCCACCACGCAACAGCGCCAGTCACTGGGGCATCGTTATGCAACGAACTCCATGTGGCTGTGAACTCTGCTTTGCTGAGCATTTTCTACTTTCTATAATCTCTCGTGGGGCTGAGCGGATTAATAGTATAGAAGTGCCCGCTAAAGGCACCAGTTAAATGGCGAAGACAACAGTGTGACGGTACCTTTGCCGTGTGAGTTCACAGACTAAGTCGGAGTTACAAGAGGTCCGCGATTGCGTTGAAATTGAGCTAGCTCAATTCATGCGCGATCAAAGCGCCTATCTAGATGCGATTTCTCCCGAGCTCGAACCCGTAACACAGGCACTCTCCTCATTCTTGCTCGATAGTGGAAAACGCTTACGCCCATTATTTGCCTATGCTGGGATTATTACTGCTGGTGGTGCTCTCAATCCTGCAACGACTAGGGCCATATCTTCTTTAGAACTCTTACAGGCATGTGCACTTATTCACGATGATTTGATGGATGGCTCAGATACTCGCCGCGGTAAACCATCTATACATCGACACTTTGAATCTATACACGTGCAGGACGAATTAGAGGGATTTGCTCCAGCCTATGGTTTGGCATCTGCCGTTCTACTGGGTGATTTAGCGTTGGTCTGGTCTAACCAGTTACTTAATATTTCAGGGATAACTGCGCAAGAACTTGCCCGTGTGCTTCCTGTTTTTGATGAGATGCGCGTTGAGCTAATGGCTGGACAGTTCTTAGACATTCACGAGCAAACGCAGAAGAACACCGACCTTACACGCTCGATGAAAATCGCCCGATATAAATCAGGTAAGTACACAATCGAACGCCCGTTACATATGGGTGCGATCCTTTCGGGTAAATCAACTCCTGAACTTATCCTTGCACTCTCTGAATATGGCTTACCTCTTGGTGAAGCATTCCAATTCCGTGATGATTTATTGGGTGTCTTTGGAGATCCATCAATTACTGGCAAACCTGCGGGAGATGATTTACGCGAAGGCAAGCGAACTGCACTGATTGCCATGACTGATGCGCGCTGCACTGATGTGATGCGTGAAGAAAGCCGGAAACACTTTGGCAAAGTTGATCTTGATGAAAAAGGCGTTGCAATATTGCAAGAAATAATCGAATCTACTGGAGCAAAGGCAGAACTTGAAAAGATGATCGAGAATCTAACCCACCGAGCAGTACAGGCAATTGAAAATCCCGCCATTGACGATAGCGCTAGAAATACCTTGACGGAACTGGCATTGATTGCAACAAAACGGAGTATGTAAGTGTCTGCACGCGTTAAGGGGCCAACTGATCACGTTGTCATCGTAGGTGCAGGCTTAGCTGGTTTAAGTGCCGCGCTTCGCCTTGCAGGGGCCGGCCGCAAAGTAACTGTTCTAGAGCGCGAAAGCGTTCCAGGTGGTCGTAATGGTCTACTCAATAAAGATGGTTATTCTTTTGATACCGGGCCAACGGTTTTAACAATGCCTTCACTCATTAACGATGCCTTTAACTGCGTCGGTGAAGACATGAAGGACTGGCTCGAACTCAAACCACTTACCCCTTT
>CAITQC010000115.1 GCA_903894425.1 uncultured Actinomycetes bacterium | reverse complement strand
ATTCCACGTGTTACTTTAATTACGCGCCGTGCATATGGCGGCGCATATGTTGCAATGAACTCAAAGGCACTCGGTGCAACACGAGTATTTGCGTGGCCCCAGGCAGAAGTTTCAGTGATGGGCGCAGTTGCAGCCGTTCGTGTTTTGCATCGTCGCATCTTGGCAGATCTTCCGCAGCAGCAACGCGAATCAATGGAGCTAGAGCTAGCCGCCGAACATGAAAAGGTTTCAGGCGGAGTTGCACGCGCAGTTGAAATCGGCGCTGTTGATGAGATTGTCGAACCGATGTCAACCCGCAGTGCACTAGCTAAAGTAATTGCTGATGCACCGCATCGCCGTGGTGCCCACGGCAATATCCCTCTTTAAAACTATTAGTTGGTATTAAAAGTAACTGAAACAGTAGCTGAGACAGTTTTTTCGATTGTGCTGGTGTCGTAGGCGCCATAATCAGCGGTCATTGTTGAATCTGGTGTTGTGATCTGAATTGGGCCAGCTTTTACATTTACTAGTGATCCAAGTGATCCATCGACTGCCTTAGTCAAAGATTCTGCGCGAACCTTGGCATCCTTCATTGCATCACTCATCAACTGCGGGCGAAGCTCTGGCAAATTTGAAATGTAGTACTGAGGGCCGTAGTTGTTAACGTTGATTCCAGTTTCAAGAAGAGTTCCGATTCCTTGGCTGAGCTTTGAAACCAGCTGAACATCTTTAGTGCGCACTGTTACATCGCGACTAGCACGGTAAGACAGGATTCGACCAGTTGCATTTCCATTGACGTATTCTTCATTGGCATAAGTAGATACTGCGCCAAGAGTCAATCCATCGGCTGAGATTCCACCCTTAGTTAAATAGCCTGATAACGCTGCCACATCTGAATCAACTTTCTTTACTGCAGCGCCAACCGTTGGAGATGAAAGGCTGACAGACAATGTCCATACTGCATTATCTGCAGTTGCAGTTGTCTTTGCAGATCCAGTAACAGTAATTCCATTGCCAGCACGTGTTGCAAAACCCGTTCCAACTTTAGTTAATCCAACGCCTAGGGCTAATGCAACAATTACCGCTGAAATGATAATTGTTACTGCTTTGCGACGTTCTACTGTGATAATTGGTGATTCATTTAGTTGGCTCATGAGTGAATTATATCCAGTTAGATCGCATGAAGGCGAGCAACTTCCTGCATGCCAGCACCCCTAAATTTCTCCAAAGCTTCATCCCATGCAGTTCCCATTGCCAGCGCTAATCCATCACGGATTGCATCTTCATCAACGCAGTGCTGCACCACATTATTAATTTGATGTTCGTTAAGTAACACTGCGCCACTTAAATCGGTGAGTACTCTGTGAATTCCAAGTTCGGGAGTAAAGCGAAATAGTTCTCCACCATTGTCATTGCTTTCATGCACTTCAAAGTTGAGGTAGTGCCAACTGCGCAACGTACTTGCAATTTCAGCCGCTGCGCCTTGTTGTCCACGCCACTGAATATGCATCTTGTATGTTCCAACCATCATTGGCTGTGACTGCCACTTCACCTGTAGTTCAGATCCCAAAATATTGGCAAGTGCCCAATCAATATGTTGGCGCAGGGCAGATGGGGCAGAGTGAATCGTTAAAAAAGCCCGCACCAAACCAGGTGCCGAAGGGCCAGAAATGCGTTGCATAGAAATCTCCTAGCAAGGGCGCCAAATGCGACCTTCCCCAGCTGCATTTGCTCTTACTAGTGGCTTAATTGAACACCCTGCACGCTCAAACTGTCCAGCCGGACTTTAGGCATATACGGGGTTAGGCGGTAGAGTTCACCTCAGTCGGACGCTTAATCAGTACCCGTTTCATGTAACACATATTCGGTATCGCTGGCGCAAGAGGAAGACCGTGAT
>CAITQC010000114.1 GCA_903894425.1 uncultured Actinomycetes bacterium | reverse complement strand
TGTTATCGATAGCGTTAATCACTTTGGTGGCTGGCAGGGTTCGATGGATACCGAGCAGTTTGAATGGCTCGAAAAGGAAGTTGCAGATTCAGATCGCCCAGTGGTTTTGGCTTCACACCATCCGTTAAGCAAGATGTTTAATGACTATGCACCCATTGGTCGCAGAGTTTGTTTAGATGAAATCCGTGAAATGCTTTTAAAGTATCCAAAAGTTATTGCTTGGCTTGCAGGTCACGAGCATCGTCACCACATCGAATGGATTGGCGATATCGAAGAAGTGCATGGCTTTTGGCAGATCGAAACCGCTTCTCACGCAGATTGGCCGCAACAATCTCGCACAGTTGAAATTGTCAGTGATGAAGCCGGTGATATCTACTTCGGCTTAACTGTTGTCGACCATGCCGCAGGTCTTGACCATGGCGACGCAGCCACTCCTCTTGAGATTGCAGCTTTGTCACGGACAATCAGCGCAAATGTTTGGCAAAAGCGACCAGAACTTGGCGCAAAACATGGAATCGATTGGTGGCTAGGACGGGTTACAGATCGAAACGTTGTTCTAAAAATTAATAAACGTTAGTCGTGCCGGTTTGTAGTCTTTTCAATAACCTGAGTTGATCGCAAAATAATCAAGATAACTAAGGTCAAGCCAGCACCTGCGACTTGAAAGCCAAGTCCTACTCCAACACCTACTGCTGCAGTTGCAAAGACTGTGGCAGCTGTTGTAACCCCGCCGATTCCTGAAGAGCCTGCACGGGTATTTGTAAAAATAAGTCCAGCACCAAGAAAACCGATTCCTGTAATAACTGCATGAAGCGCACGGGTTGGATCACCATATCTGGCTTCAATATCCATCACCGCACCAATCGCAACGATTACCGCCGATGATGCACAAACAAGGGCCATCGTTCGGGGCCCAGCAGATTTACCTGCTCGGTCACGTTCCCAGCCGATGAGGGAACCAAGGATTGCAGCAATAACACCATCGATAACAACTGCGGCCTGCTGCCATAAATCAACGGAATGAAGATCAATCATGAGCGCAAGGATACTGCCAATACGCGCGAAAGCGAGGGAAGCTGACCTATAGAATTGGCCAATGAGTGAATATCAAATCATGCGTTGGCGTGTAATTCCATCTATGGTTGTTGCACGTTCTGGTGAAACAACTATCAAGATCATGTTGGCCTCGCGTTTTCAAGAGGCAATCGATGAAGCTGCAATGCGTTTAGGCGAAATCGATGCCGATGCATATACATCTGGTTGGAATCGTGACCCTTGGGTAGAAGCAGATGGAGCTCCAGATGTTGTTGCTGCACGAGTAGTTGAAGAGCTAGAACTTGAAATGAGTGAAGAGAAAATAACTGCATTACTTGATTCATTAGGAGAAAAATAATGTCTGCAATCTATGAGGCTCTAGAAAAAGCAACTCTTTCATCTGATGGCGCAATGGGAACAATGCTTCAAGAACGCGGATTAACCGATGGTGGAGCACCTGAGCTGTGGAATGTAGAAAAACCAGAAGAGATTGAAGCTGTCCTTGAAGCATATGCAGCCGCTGGTGCAAATTTCATTACGACTAATACTTTTGGTGGAACCGCAGGACGTCTTGCAATGCATGGCCTTGAAGATCGTCTAGAAGAGTTAAATAAGGCCGGTGCAGCGATTGCACGAAAAGTTGCCGATCGTCACCCAGGTTGTTTTGTTATGGGAGATATTGGGCCTTCCGGTGAACTAATGGAGCCAATGGGTACGTTGACGATTGAATCTGGAAAAGATTTATTTGCGGCTCAGATTCGCGCGCTAGTGGCGGGCGGCATCGATTCGATTCTTATCGAAACAATGTCTGATTTAAGTGAAGTTGAAGCAGCCGTTGCTGCAGCGCAAGAAGTTGCACCAGGAATGCCAATCATTACAACTCTTAGCTTTGATACAAATCTGCGCACCATGATGGGTGTGAAGCCTGGTATGGCAGTCAAACATTTAGCAGCCCTTGGTGTTCGCATAATCGGCGCTAACTGTGGTCGTGGAACCGATGAGATGTCACAAATTGCAAAAGAGTTAGTTGAAGCCCGTCCCGAAGGTGTTTTTATTATTACGCAATCAAATGCAGGATTACCAAAGCTTCAAGGTGATGTATTTGTTTACGATGGCACACCAGAGGAAATGGCGCGCTATGCCAAAGAGATGAAAGATCTTGGCGTTAACATTGTTGGTTCTTGCTGTGGGTCATCACCTGCCCATACATCAGCCATTGCAGCTGCCATCGCATAAATGAAAAGTAAAATCCTTTTAATCGGTATCGATGGACTTAATTTAGATACAGCCCTTGAAAACGCACCGGTTTTGGCTGCACTTAAGGAAAAAGGATTTTTCACAACAATAACAATTGAACCACCAACATGGTCTGGCCCAAGCTGGTCAACTCTTTTAACCGGTTCTACCCACGAACAACACGGTGTTACCGATAACTCTTTTACTGGTCACAAGCTGCTGCATCGACCCGATCTTTTATCTCTAGCGTTTTATCAAGATCAAAATACAACAACTTTTGCTGCCGCAGGTTGGCCACCATTAGTTGATCCCATTGGCCATGGACCTGTGATTCACGAACGCCGCGAACAAGCAAAAGCATTGCGCCACCGTGTTCTAGTTCGTGATGGCGAAACATATGGCTACACACAAGTCGATGCCGAAATCGCTGCAGCTGCTAACTATGCAATTTCCAACCATGGCCCCGATGTTTCATTCATCTATTTCTGCGGAGTCGATGAAGCAGGTCACGCTTTTGGCTCAATAGGCGAGCATTACAAGGGGGCAATTGCGCGAATCGATGCTTACTTGGATACTTTGCTACAGGCAGTACATGCTCGCGCAAGTGCAGATGAACCGTGGTTAGTTGTTGTAACGACAGATCATGGTCACATCGATGAAGGCGGTCATGGCGGAGATAGTGCCCGAGAGCGTGCCTCTTTTGTTGTTGCCCATGGTGTTGGTCGCGAAAACCCACAATGGCCACAAGAATTTGAGCCGCACCAACTTGTCTCATTACTTTTAGCAGAAAGGGCGTAGAGCAATGAACTTTAATAAAGTGATTCTCTACTACGGCTTCGCACCCATCGCAGATCCAGAGGCCGTGAAATTATGGCAAAAGACTCTCTGCGAATCCCTCAATATCAAGGGACGTATCTTGATTTCTCCCCACGGTATTAATGGCACCGTTGGTGGCCACATGGATGATGTTAAAAAATACATCAAATCCACGCGTCAGTATCCAGGCTTTAAGAAGATTGATTTCAAATGGTCTGAAGGCACAGGAAATGATTTTCCGAAGCTAAAGATAAAGGTCAAGAGCGAACTTGTAGCTTTCGGCAACCCTGATGAGATTAAAGTAGATGAAAACGGCGTAATCGGTGGCGGAATCCATCTACGCCCTGAAGAAGTCAACAAGCTCGTTGAAGAGCGCGGCGATGATGTCTTTTTCTTCGATGGTCGCAATGCATTTGAAGCGAAAATTGGTAAGTTCAAAGATGCCGTTGTGCCTGATGTAACTACATCGCATGATTTTGTTAAAGAGATCGAAAGCGGTAAGTACGACCATATGAAAGATAAGCCAGTTGTTACTTACTGCACCGGCGGAATCCGATGTGAAATTCTCTCTGTTGTCATGAAGAACCGTGGCTTTAAAGAGGTCTATCAAGTTAGGGGCGGAATCGTCCGTTATGGAAATGCTTTTGGCGATGACGGTCTTTGGGAAGGCTCTTTGTATACATTCGATGATCGCCTGACTATTGATTTCAGTGATCACACCAAGTTAATCGGACAATGCGCACACTGCGATGGCCCCACAAAAGAGTTTAGAAACTGCCAAAAACCAGAGTGTCATCAATTGGTTCTGCTGTGTGAGCCTTGCTATGCAAAGCATTTAGATATGCCATGCAAGCATGATCGCGAGATTAAACGCAATCGCGATCTAGTTGGTTAATGCATGATTATTCAGGCACATTCAGCAATCATCGCTGGTGAGCTCGTTGACGACACCTGGGTAGAGATATCTTCCGGGATAATCCGTTCAGTCAATCGTGGAGTCAATAGCGCCCCTGATCAAATCATTGACGGTGTACTAATCCCTGGCTTTGTAGATATTCACTGTCATGGTGGCGGCGGAAAATATTTTTCTGCCCTATCCCCCGGTGAAATTCACTCTGCAATTGAAACTCATCGAGGTCACGGAACTACTTCGTTATTGGCATCTCTAGTAAGTGAACCAATTGAAATAATGAAAGAGCAGATTCTTCGATTAAAACCCTTAGTTAAATCAGGACAAATCGCAGGTATTCACTTAGAGGGTCCCTATCTTGCTCATGCGCGGTGCGGTGCTCATGACCCAGCACTCTTACTCAACCCTGATTTAGCTGAAATTAAAGATCTGCTAGAACTAGCCGATGGCACAATCACAATGGTCACCATGGCTCCAGAGCTACCCGGAGCAGTTGACGCTATTAAATATCTAGCCGCTGCAGGTGTAACAGTTGCACTCGGGCACACCGATGGCGCTTTTGTTGATGCAGCAGCTGGCACAAATGCTGGAGCTACCGTAGTCACGCACTTTATGAATGCTATGGATAAATCATTAAGCCAAGGATCATTTGCCTCATTTGTTGTTGCCGATGAACGATTAAGCGTTGAGATTATTCTTGATGGCCACCACATCCCATTTTCTACAGCGCGCGAAATCTACACGGCACTTGGTGCGCGCATCATCTTTATTACCGATGCAATGGCTGCTGCTGGTGCTACCGATGGCAGTTACACAATTGGAAAGCTGCCTGTTGAAGTTAAATCTGGTGTTGCCCGAATTACAACAACACATGCTTTAGCTGGCAGTACTTTGACGATGGATACAGCCTTCATTAATGCCGTTGATTCATTAGGCTTATCGGTAAAAGAAGCCGTTGCTGCAACTTCTACACGGCCAGCAAAGCGCATCGGCTTAAAAGATCGCGGAGAAATTGCAGTTGGAATGCGTGCAGATTTACTTAGTTACAACGCAGCTACAAGCACCGTAACTTTAATTAGTGAGTAAGAGTTACTTTAGATAGACCCTCGGGTGCATCTGGATCAAAGCCCGATGCAACGGCAAACTCCAAAGCAAATCTCTGTAAGACCATGGCATCAACTAACGTTGAAGTAATCTCATCATCACAATGTGATCCAGCCAGGACAATGTCTTCTCCGGCAGGTGTTCCACCATTTCCTATCCAGAAGATTCGGTGAGCTGTCTTTCGGATCTTTGTTGTTGCTTCAACGATTGATTCAGCTGGCATGTGCTGTGGTGCAACGATAAAGACTTGAGTGTTGGAACTAAGCGCAGAGATTGGACCGTGCAGATAATCTGCAGTTGAAAGTCCCTGAACGGAGATCTTGCAAGTCTCTTGAATCTTTAGCGCAGCTTCGCGTGCATTGGGATAGGCAAAGCCACGGCCCAATATGACAATCTCGTGATCGCGAGAGGTATGTACCACAGCATCGGCAACCAAATCCCTATCGCCTGCAATGCGTTCAGCCTGCGCAATTATCTGCGCGCTATTTACAGATTTGCCAGTCCATGTGCAAACCAAAAGATATGAAACTAGCAACTGCGCGTTGTATGACTTAGTTGCAGCAACTGCTAGCTCTGGTCCAGCAAGAAGTGAAAAATGATGATGAGCAATCTTTGCCAATGGTGAGGCATCGTCATTGGTCATTGAGATTACAAAAGCACTTGCCTCGCGAGCAGCGGTTGCAAAGTGAACTAGATCTGGAGATTGTCCGCTCTGGCTAATAGCAACAACAAGAGTGTTCTTATATTTTAATTGCGCGTTATAAATCGTTACCGAAGATGGTGAAGTCAGGCCTACTGGTAGACCAATTTGGGTTTCAATCAAGTACTTCAAATAATGTGCGGCATTATCCGATGTTCCGCGGGCAAGAATTAAAACAGATTGAATGTTTTGCGCCGTGAGCACATCTTTAACTGCATCAAAAGCTGCCTGATTTTCTAGAATCGCCTTAAATACCTTTGGTGTTTCTGCGATTTCGGAAGACATAATTGCGCCTAATTGCTTCATGGGCTTATCTTCCCACACTCATTCCACTATTCTTCAACCCATGACACTCGTCGTTGATTTAGGCCAATCTGGCAGTCGTATTCGTGCGGGTAATAAATCAATTAGCTCCACGCGAGGAAAGCTCGCCGGCGAACACCCTCTTCCGGCGCTTCGAACAATATTTGAAAGCGTTGAAAAACTAAGTGCCGATGTTGTCGCACTTTCCTGCACAGGTTTCGGCGGAGTTGTTACTGACCCACAACCATTTGCCCAACTATGTAATGAGTTTTTCGGTGCAAGTAAAGTTGCCGTTATTGACGATGGGTTAGCTGGATTTGTAGGTGCCCTTGGTGGAAACAATGGTGTTGTACTTTCTATTGGAGGTGGCGTTGTAAGCGTCGGCGGAAAGAGTGGAAAGTTTGCACACCGCGATGGCTTAGGCAGCACCTTCGGTGATGAGGGCGGCGGGTTCTGGCTTGGTAAATTAGGCATAACTAAAGCTCTAGGTATACGTCAAGGCCGTGGTGATGATCAGATTCTGCTCTCTGCATTTAAGGATCAAGTAGTTGCCTACGATGAACTTGATGTCAAAAATGCAGCCGATGCAGCTTCCCTTGCTATCAGATCGGCTAAAAATTTGTTAGAAGCAGCAGATGCTGGCAGCCCTATGGCTATGAAAGTACGCGATGAAGGCGCCCAGCTTTTGGCGCAAACAATTATTGCTACTTGGCTTGGAGCTGGCGGTTTAAGTGATGAGGCCCCTGAAATTGCGATTCAGGGCGGACCTTCAAAGAACCATACATATGTCTCTGCGATTCAATTGGCTGTCGCTACGGTTTTACCGAATGTGCATTTTATTGCCGCACGTGGAGACAATCTTGATGGCGCTCAATGGATTGGCGAAAACATGCCCGATGATTCAGCACCACTTCTTCGTTGGGCTAAGAGTGAGTAGCTAAATACTCAAGAATCTGTTGGGCATCACTTTCTGGTTCTCTAGTCGTATCAATTACAAGTGAGGCGACTTCGCGATAACGCGGGTCTCTGCGTTCGTATCGTTCACGAATCACCTTTTGTGCATTCTCTGCTAAACCTTGGCGCCCCACGCCTGCATTTCCCGCTCGCTGCTTCTGTATTTCAAGAGGTGTATGCAAATAGATGGTGCACTGCTTTTTTAAGGCTACTAAAAGTTCATCGTTATCAGCTGCAGAGGCCGCAGCCCCAGCAACAAGTGGACCAGGACGAGACAAGACATCAATAAGATATTTCTCTTCCAAACTATGCAGTGTCGGAACATCAAGGGCAGCAAGTTCCTTCATAGATAGTGATGCCATCTTCGACATTTCATAGTCGTTATCTATGTATGTCCAGCCAAGTTTTTGGGCGATAATTCGCCCAATAGTTGTTTTGCCAGCACCCATTGCACCAACAAGAATTACTCTGCGTTGATCTATCTGCTCATTCTTACTGGAAGTCAACTAAAACCTTTCCAGAAACTTGAGAATCTTTTGCAATTTCAAATGCTTCTTTTACTTGTGAAGCTGGAAGAACATGCGTGATTGCGGAGGAAATTATTGGATGCTCATTTAAAAGTTCTACCGCTTCCGAGATCTCATTATTAAATCTAAATGCACCTTTTAACTTGATCTCTTTTGCTACAAGTGGGGCGATTGCAATTGGTTGTGGACCTGCGCCTAGCATCCCTACTTGAACAACCGTGCCTGAGCGACGTACAGCATTTAAAGCTGAACTGAGCGCGATTGGTGAACCTGAACATTCAAAGACGCAATCAAAATAGCTATCCGGCAACTCTTCTTTTGTAATTTGAATTACTTGAGTTGCTCCAATGGCTTGAGCTCTCTCAAGCGGGCCAGTGAGAACATCAGTACACACAACTTCACTTGCCCCTTTTATTCGAGCTGCTGCTGCAACCAATAAACCAATTGGACCTGAGCCCGAAACAAGTACTTTCTTGCCTTTAACGCCATCTGCGACGTTAATTGCATGAAGTGCTACTGCAAGTGGCTCTGCAAGTGCAGCATTTTTTAAAGACAAACCTTGTGGAAGTTTACGCACCATGTCTTTACGAACTATGAAGTAATCAGACATTGCACCTTGTGTGTGTGGCATAGTAGAAGCGCTGCCTAAGTATTTACCGCCTGGCCAGATGTGTGGTTCATTTTCTATCTCCGGTGAAGATTTTCCAAAGGTTGCTGGATGTACGGTAACTTCGCTTCCTTGCGCAAATTCACCACTTGGGTCGCTGTCAATAGTTCCAGAAAGTTCATGTCCAGGAATAAGAGGCTCTTTAACAACAAAGGCACCATTTGCTCCCTCGAAGTAATAATGTAAATCTGAACCACAGACACCAACATATGCAACTTTGATGCGAACTTCATTGAGCTCTGGTTCTGGTATTGGAAGATCTCTTAACTCTGCATCTAATTTTCCAGTAATTAAGAAAGATCTCATCTGCGCACTATACTTTGCCAATGGCATCTGCGTCATCGTCTCAATACCAGCCGCTCAATAAATCAACGGCGCCACAGTCAGCGATGCTTCTTCAATCATCACCAGCTACCGGAATAGTTCATATCGGACTTGGAAATTTCCACCGGGCTCATCTTGCCCTTTATACCGCGATGGCAGTGAAGGATTGCGGTGGCGACTGGGGAATCTTTGCCTACTCACTTCGAAGCACCACTATCGCTGATGCAATGAGCTCTCAAGACCAGCTTTATTCAATCGTAACTATTTCGCCGACTTCTCAAGCGATTGTTATTCCTGGTATTCACACCGCTGCCATTGGCGGAGCTGATCGTGTTGCACAGACTCTTGCTGAGATCGCTAAAGAAAGTACAAAGATCATCTCGCTCACAGTCACCGAAGCAGGTTATCTAATCTCGCAAAGCTCTAATGGCCTTAATATGCAGGCGCAGGAAATCCAACATGATTTACAAAATGCCAGTTCACCACGAAGTGCTATTGGAATAATTGTGCGAGGTCTTGAAAAGCGAGCACAGAGCCACGCAGCGCCAGTAACAGTTCTGAGTTGCGATAATCTGTCAGGTAACGGCAACCGCACCCGCCAACTAGTTTTTGAATTTATCGACGCGATGCCAAGTAGCGCTCTTCTGCGAAATTACGTCGAAACATTAGTAACTTTTCCAAATTCAATGGTCGATCGAATAGTTCCCGGCACTGAACCCCGACACCTTGAAATGGTTGAGACTGGTTTAGGGGTTCATGATTCCTCGCCAGTTCCCGCGGAAGAGTTCACTATGTGGGTAGTTGAAGATAATTTTGCAGCTGGTCGACCAGCTTGGGAAAAAGCCGGTGTCATCTTTAGCGATGATGTTGCAGCATATGAATTAATGAAGCTACGGCTACTTAACGGAACCCACTCACTGCTTTCATATCTTGGTGGCCTAGATGGGCAAGAAACCATTCCAGGAGCAAGATTTCAACCATACATTGAAGATGCCGTTCGAACGATTCTATACAAAGAATTTCTGCCGACATTGACTATGCCACCTGCGCTAAATGCCGATGATTACATAAATCAACTCTTTGCTCGCTGGTCAAACACAGTTTTGGGTGATCGCACAAGCCGAGTTGGTTCCGACGGATCCACCAAGTTGCCACAGAGAATTACCGAGCCAGTTTTATTCCATGCACAATCTGGGATCACTCCTCAATACATTGCACTCACCGTTGCTGCTTGGCTTGCTTGCATCGCGCCACTTAATGGTTTTGAGCCTGGCGAAAATGCCAATGCTATGAAAGATCCAGCGAAGGCACAATTGGTTGAGCTTGCTTCTAGAACTCCAGATAGCAATCAATTCGTTGAAGCAGTTTTTAATGAGATGCAGATTTTTTCAGCCGAGCTTGCTGCACTTCCCGAATTCCTCCACGCCGTTTCTGAATATCTCAATCAAATCTTGACGGAGGGAATTAAAGCAGCGGCTTTGACTGCAGAATTACGAAGCTAAAGGAGTTTAAGCGGTTAGTTTTGAATGCTTTCAACAAAATCAGAGCTCAGTTTTGCCGGATCCGCTAAATAGAATGGAATGTTTGGCGTATTCCCTTGTTCAATTTTTACGAAAATCATAGAGACTTCTTCGGCAGCATCACGTGACTCGATAAGCGACTTCATCTCTTCAGCGGTGCTGCATTCGGCCACCCAAAGTCCTAACCCTTTTGCGGCCCCGGCGATATTTACCACTGAAGCTTGTGAGAGCATCTGATCTGCCGATGCGTGCTGTCCATTATCTAGAACAACCACAATCAAATTCTTCGGTCCATATGCTTTAAGCGTCGGAAGAATGCTGAATCCCATTAGCAACGAACCGTCGCCATCAATTACTCCGACGCGACCTTCATGTCCCAATGCAATTCCGAGTCCGACTGGAGTAGTAAGACCCATAGAATCAAGAAGCGGCAAATGAGTTTTTTTCTGAGAAATACTCGCCATTTCGCGTGCGGTTGCGCCGCAAGTAATTACAAGGGGGCTATTGGCAAAAACATTGTCGAGAACTTCTAAGGCTTCGATTCTTTTCATTTAATTGTCTCCATGCCTGGGTGAAGTGATTCAAAAAGAGTAACGATGGGCCGTCGTTGAATAACTGAGAGTTTGGCCGCAGCATGGGTTGAGGACTGCCAAACCTGCGGTGAATCACTAATACTTAACTCTTCAACGCGAATTCCAATCT
Organism: uncultured Actinomycetes bacterium; assembly: GCA_903894425.1. Lineage (GTDB taxonomy): Bacteria > Actinomycetota > Actinomycetes > Nanopelagicales > Nanopelagicaceae > Planktophila. The sequence goes on along the minus strand of CAITQC010000114.1, from coordinate 18,322 downwards.
TTTTTAACAATTCCGGATTGGACTCTGAGATTGAGTGAATCATTGAGTTGTATTCACCTAGACCTCCACGGGTATTGGCGAAAATTGGAAATCCAATGTGATATGACTGAGCAAAAGTTGCAAGCGCTGTAAGCGCATTCCCAAATCCATTATCTTGCATGATTATTGCAACTTTTTTGCCGGTCAGTGCCAGCCCGCCTGCGATGCCAACGGCTTCCTCTTCACGGTTGGCCATAACATTTGCAACACCGGCTGAATCTAAAGCTCGAATTACCGGAGCAGAGTGAGATGAAGGAACGTATACAAAATACTCGATGCCCCAATCCGATAAACCATTGACTAGTGCCGCTAATCGCGAATTGGCTTCTTTCATATCGGATTACCTCCCTCTCTAATTGCAGTTAAGGGATGCTACACGGTGTCGTATGCTTACGCCATGTCGATGTCAATAGAACATAAAGCGTGGACGCAGTGGGAAGATATTGAAACACCTGCCGGAGTTGTGGCTCTTAACCCTACAAACTACCCTCTCGACGAAAGCGATCTCTCGCAAATAACCTTTTACGTGGCCCCATATATGGGCGGACGTAAGGCCTTGGAGTACACAGCTTCCATGCCGAACTTAAAGATTTTGCAAGTTCCAAATGCCGGCTTTGACGATGCCCTAGAGTTTCTTCGACCAGGAATGATTCTGTGCAACGCACGCGGTGTACATGATGCATCTACCGCTGAACTTGCAATGGCACTTGCTATTTCTTCCCGTCGCGGATTTTATGATTTTGCGCGTGCACAACAGGCAGGAAAATGGGAGCCTAAGAGGTACGAGTCTTTCAATGACAGCAAGATTGGCATCATCGGAGCTGGTTCAATCGCTCACACACTAGCTGATTACTTAGCGCCCTTTGATGTCGAGATTTCTTTCTTTTCTCGCTCAGGATCTGATGGCTCCATAAAGATTTCAGAACTAGATTCATACCTTCCGCAGCTTGACATTATATTTCTGGTTTTGCCCCTAAACGCCGAAAGTAAGCATCTAATTAATAGCGAGCGTCTAAAGAAGATGAAGGATGGCGCTGTACTAATAAACGTAGGCCGTGGTCCAATAGTTGATACGGATGCACTTGTTACCGAGCTTAACTCCGGAAGAATCTTTGCAGGACTTGATGTCACCGATCCAGAACCGTTGCCCGAAGGCCATCCACTATGGAGCGCTAAGAATTTAATTCTTTCGCCTCATGTCGGAGGCAATTCGACTGCGTTCGGCAGTCGGGCAAAGAAGTTGATTGAAAGGCAGATGGATCTGATTTCTCGTGGTGAAGAACCCGAGAACATTGTTGCTAGAGGCTAGTCGTTAAGCCTCTCAATTTCACGGATAATTGCGCTGTGATCAAGTTCGCCATCACCATGTTCAATTAAATCCGCATACAAATTTGTTACAAGCTCTGTAATAGGGAGGTCGGTTTCAGTAGAAATAGCCGCATCCAAAGCAAAACGTAGATCTTTCAATAGGAACTTTGATTTGCCTCCCGCAGGAAATGAGCTAGCTTCAATTTTGGATCGGCGTAGTTCAAGTACTGCAGAATTTGCTAGTCCCCCAGAAAAGATTTCAAGAACTTTCTTAGCATCTAATCCAGACCGTCGTGCCAAAGTGATTGCTTCTCCGATAGCCGATAAATTAATAGCTACAACTATTTGGTTTGCTGCCTTTGTTAACTGACCCGAACCAACTGGGCCCATCAAAAGAATAGTCTTTCCAATCGCTTCGAAGACTGGTTTAACATAGTTGAAATCTAATTCATCTCCACCAACCATAATGGAAAGCGATGCGTTTAAAGCGCCAACCTCGCCCCCACTCATTGGCGCATCAATAACTTTTACTCCTAGAGTTTTCATTTCATCTGCAAACTCGACAATTGTCACCGGTGAAGTTGTGCTCATCACGATAATAAATTGCCCTGGCTTGAGTGCGCTTCTAAGTCCAGCATCGAGAACTTCTATTAACTGAGGAAGATCTGGCAGCGTGATAAGCAGAATTTGCGAATCAATCTCGGTCAAATCATTGCAAATATAAACTCCACCTTCTTTGGCGGCTTCAATCGGATTAGGAGACCTATTCCAGCCTTGAGTTACGAATCCAGCTCTTGATAGGTTCAAGGCAATGGGCAATCCCATCGCACCCAACCCAATTACTGCAACGGATTGTCTATCTGTCATTTGAATTTAGCCAACTTCTCTTTGAATTGAATCGTATCCAGGACTTCTTTGTTGACTACGAACTGTGGAATCTCTCCACGACTGATTAGCTTGATGGAGGAAAACGCGCTCTTTCCCATTCCAAGGGCAAGTTCATCAGTCCATGCAAGGTTATGAGGAGTGACAATGACATTTTCCATCTGCATCAAAGGATTATCTGTTGCTATCGGTTCAACTTCAAAGACATCGAGACCTGCTCCTGCAATTTGATTATTCATCAGCGCCTCTACTAGTGCTAATTCGTCAACTAAAGGTCCTCGTGAAATGTTTATAAGGATTGCGCTGTTCTTCATTGAGGCGAACTGCCTAGAACCAAGCATGTGATGACTCTCTGGTGTGAGTGCTGCGGTAACTATTACTACGTCACAACTTCGCAAAAGATAATCTAATTCAACCAATTCAACATCCAATGCTTTCGCATCTTCCGGCCTTTTCCAAGGATCAAAGGCTAAACGTTCGCAATCAAAGGGTGACAGTAATCGAAAAAACTCACTTGCAACGTTGCCCAGGCCGATTGTGCCTACGACCTTGCCGTTCACGCCTACGCCTAACCCCTGAATTCGATTTGTCCAATCAAAACTACGAGCCTGCTTATCTTTAGCCACTAATCGAAACATCACTCCCAGCATCAGAGCAAGTGCTGCGGTTGCAACTGGCTTCTTTGAGCCGTCGGGTGTGATTGTGAGAGCAACGCCTGCTTTTGTGCATGCATCTAAATCAATATTGTCATAACCAACACCAAATCGCGCAATGATAAGTGGAGATTCTTGCGCCTCACCGAATGAATTCGCGTCAACACCTACGCCTGCAAATGCAATGGCGTCAAAACCCTTTAAATCCGAGGCCTTCATAACAGAACCAGAGTTGCTTAGAAATTTCCAAGGGAGCGGTTCAAGTGTCTCTATTGCAATTTTACCCCAGCTAAAACCGCCTGTGCCATTGGAGAGATCACTTGTTAGCCCAATATTGAAAGTCATAAATTCACTCCCATGCTATCTCTGAAGGTTTTCCCATGGCTGATTCTCGTGTGCGCTGCGCTTGGCAGTTCTCTTTTCATCAATATCTGCAATGTAAAATATTATTAAAGCGATTAAAGTAAGGACTGCTGCAGACCATAGAGGTGACGTATAGCCATAATCGGCAGCAATTAAAAATCCTCCAATCGCAGCTCCGATTGTGTTTCCAATATTAAAGGATGCAATATTTGCTCCTGATGCCAAAGTGGGAGCGTTTGATGCATATTTCATCACCCGCATTTGAACAGCAGAAACTGGTGCGAATCCGAGCACACCCATTATTAAAATAGAAATGACTGCAGCAGGTTTACTTGTTGCGGTGAAAGCAAAAATGATTAAGATGAAAAATAGAGCACCTAAATATCCACTAATGGTTGCTTTCAGATTCTTATCAGCTGATTTTCCGCCAATGTTGTTTCCAACAAAGACGCCGATGCCAAAGAGAAAGAGAATGTACGGGATACTCGAATCTGCAAAATGTGTCACCTTGGTAAGGGTGTAAGCGATATAGGTGAACCCACCAAACATTCCGCCAAAACCAAATATTGTCACAAAGAGTGAGTACCAAACTTGTCTCTGCTTGAATGATCGCAATTCTTGGCGAATCGATCTTGGACCAGTCTCTGGATCGTGTGGTTGATCGATCGGAACTAATATTACGATTGCTGTAAAAGCTGCAATACCAATTCCTGAAATGGTTAAGAATGTTGAACGCCAGCCAAATTGTTGCCCAATCCAAGTCCCAAATGGAACACCCAATACGTTTGCAACTGTTAACCCGGTAAACATAATTGAAAGAGCTCTAGCTTTTTTTCCAGAATCAACTAAGTCGGTTGCTACGACTGCACCTATCCCAAAAAAGGCACCGTGACAAAGTGCAGATACAACGCGGCCAACCATCATTATTGAAAATGTGCTTGCCAAGCCGCTAATGAGATTGCCTGCAATAAATAATGTCATTAGCCCAAGGAGAACTTTCTTTCTCTCCATCTTTGTAACTGCAATTGTAATCAGAACTCCACCTATGGCAACGCTGAGGGCGTATCCAGAAACAAGATACCCGGCAGTAGCAGCCGTGATCTTAAAATCCGATCCGATTTGCGGTAGCAGTCCGATTGTCCCAAATTCAGTTAGGCCTATACCAAAACCACCAAGGGCAAGGGCATAAAGTGCGATAGGCATGAGTGGAATCCTAGTCATTATTTAATCCTCACCCCGATTTATCAATTGAAATAATCCTGAACACAGGACGAACTCTTCATTTTATAACATGTCGTTATCAAACTCTTCTCTAGCCCAACGGGTTAAATACTGTTAATGTCGCCGGATGTATTCGAGGTTTACCAAGTGACTACAACTCAAGTTGTATTAGAAGTTAAAGGTTTGGATAAATCCTTTTACGCTACTCATGCCGCAGATAATGTTCACTTTAAAGTTAATGCCGGTGAAATAGTTGCCCTGCTAGGTGAAAATGGTGCAGGAAAATCTACAGTTATTAAAATGCTTGCAGGCGTGTACGTCCCTGATTCTGGCGAAGTTTTTATTGATGGGAATCGAATTCATCTTGACGGTAAAAATCCTGAAATAGCATTTGTACATCAAACGCTCGGATTGATTGAGTGGATGACGGTTGCAGAAAATATTGCACAGATAATTGGCTATCCACGAAAGCTTGGGTTAATTAGCCCTAAGGCAATGAATAGACAAGCTGCAGAAGTTTTATCAATTGTTGCTGGAGGCATCGATCCTGAAGCAAGAATATTTACATTAAGTCGAACAGATAGAAGTCTGCTTGCAATTGCACGTGCACTTATCCAAAAACCAAAGGTGCTTGTTTTAGATGAACCCACAGCCTCTCTCACTGCTCAAGATGTAGCACGGCTATTTGAAGTACTTCATGAATTAAAGAAAGTTGGAGTGGGAATAATTTATGTATCTCACCGACTTGATGAGGTTTATGAAATTGCAGACCGGACTGTAATTATGCGAAATGGAAAAGTGGTTGCAGATCGTGAGGTTTCAGATCTCCCAAAATCAGAACTTGTCAATTTAATTGTTGGTAAAGAAGTTCTTGAAACAGACTTTGTAGCTCCTGGTAAAGATATTCAGATCTCTTTGACTGGTTTTGGTACCGAGAACGCTGGTCCGCTGACCCTCGATATCTACAAAGGTGAGGTGCTAGCACTCTGTGGACTTCGCGGTGCAGGTCAGGATGAAATCGGGCGCGCAATTGCAGGGGTAGTTGAGTCAACGTGCGGAACGATTTCGACTACAGATGGCGTGTTGAATTATCGAAAGGTCGCGCAGGCGGTCAAATTAAAGATTGGATTCAGCACTTCGAACCGTGAGACTGAAGCTATTGCTCCAGGCATGAGTGTTAAAGAAAATCTATTTATGAACCCATTTTTGTGGGGACGGCGAATCTTCTCTGGGATTCAATCCAAAAATGAACGTGCTATGGCATACCCACATTTAGACAAGTTCGGAGTTCGTCCTCGCGATCCAGATCTTTCACTTGACACTTTTTCGGGCGGAAACCAACAAAAAGTAATTCTTGCTCGTTGGTTTGGACTCTCTTTCAAACTAATGGTTCTAGAGGAGCCAACTATGGGTGTCGATATCGGTGCAAAAGCAGATATCTACGGATTATTCAGAGATGTGACTCAAGCTGGAACTTCTCTCGTTATCGTTTCTACAGATATGGAAGAAGTGGTGCGTGTTGCTAATCGAGCTGTTGTATTCCTTCAAGGAGTGCCGATTAAAGTCCTCGAAAAGTCGGAAATTACATTTTCAAATTTAATCTCACTTGCATCAAATTTAGATTCAACCGCTACCTCAGGAGGAAATAGGAAATGAGCAAAAACTCACTTAGCTCAACTGCGCTAGAAGCGCCAAAGGGCTCTAGCTTCTTGCGGCGCTTCGTTCCTGTTTATGGAATGGTTATGATCATCGTTGTTCTATTCATAATCTTTTCAATCTCAAAGCCAGATACTTTTCCAACTTTACAGAATTTCAGAATTCTCGCATCAGGCAATGCCGTACTTTTCATTCTTGCTTTGGGTGTGACTTTGCCAATGGCTGTTGGAAAGATTGATTTATCCTTTGGATACGGAGTTGGCCTTTGGCAAGTAATGGCACTTGTTTGGCAAATGGATGGGCTTGACTACCGTTTAGTTTTAGTCATGATCTTGGTTGGTGGAGCTATTGTCGGTGTAGTAAACGCTTTGCTTATCGAGCTCGCACAGGTGGATGCATTTATTGCAACTTTAGCTACTGGACAGGTAATTTATGCAATTTCATATGCAGTAACCGGTGGAACTCAAGTAATCGACTTAAAGAACCAACGTTCGGAGTCGTTCAATAAATTTGGAACATGGTCGATTGATCGCATTCCTGGATCTTTTATCGTGGCTATCGTTCTAGCTATTCTTATGTTCGTCGTTCTTGAATATCTTCCTATCGGCCGCTATATGTATGCAGTTGGTGCAAATCCTCGAGCAGCAGAGTTGATGGGTATCAAACGAAGTCGCTACATCTATGGCGCAATGATTACTTCGGGCATGATTACTGGTCTTGCAGGATATTTACTCTGCGCTCGGCAACTTGGAAATGTGCAGAGCAATATCGGACCGGACCTACTCTTGCCTGCATTAACCGCAGCATTTATCGGATCAACAACTATTCGCCCAGGTCGTGTAAATCCTCTAGGAACTGTTGTCGGTATTTTCATTGCAGTTATTGGAATCTCGGGACTTCTTCAAATGTTCCCAGGAAGTTTCTTCTTAACGCCATTATTTAACGGCCTTACCCTTGTTGCGGCAATCACCATTGCATCATTTGCTAGTCGCAAAAGACGAAACAAGGTAACAAACAAGATTCCGAGCGGGAAAACTTCCAGCGCGGAAGGGGATAAGAAGGAATAAGACAGCGATGTCTTCCGTCAGCCCCAACTCAAGGAAAGGTAAAAAATATATGGAGAAAAGAGTAAGACTCGGCATTGTTGCCACGATGAGTCTCGCATTGGTTGCATCAGGCATGATCGTTGTCAGCCAAGCTTCCGCTGCAGATGTAATTGCGACAGCAAAAGCGTATGTGGCAAACAGCCTCTCTGCGAAGTCTGGGTTCACCCCACCTGCAGTTGGCGCAAAAGCACAGAAGAAGGGTGCAACTATTGCATTCGTAGCTTCTGATCTTTCAAACGGCGGAATCACTGGCGTACTTGCTGGAGTTAAGGAAGCTGCAAAGCACCTAGGCTGGACAATTAAGGTTTACGACGGTCAGGCAACACCTAGCGGTCGTACAACTGCAATGAACGCAGCAATTGCAGACAAAGTAGATGCTCTAATCCTTGGTGGAACAGATGCAACTGAGCAGGCTGCACAAATCGTTACTGCAACAGCTGCCGGAATTCCAACATTTGGATGGCACTCAGGTCCAACTCCAGGTGCAAGCCTTGGAATGAAGACAAATGTAACAACAGATCCACTAGTTGTATCACGTACAGCAGCTTCATACGCAATTGCTAAGTCAGGCACAAAGAAGTTTGGTGTTGTTATCTTTACTGATAGCCAATACCAGGTAGCTATTGCCAAGTCAGATGCAATTGCCGCAGAAATCAAAAAGGATAAGTACGGCACAGTATTGGAAATTAAAGATACTCCAATCTCATCAACTTCACAGTTGATGCCTGCAATTATCTCAAGCATGCTTCAGAAGTATGGATCTGAATTCACATACTTCTTCGGTATCAATGGTGCATACGCTAACGGCGCTGCTCCAGCACTTCAGTCAGCTGGAATCTCTGGCACTGGAGCACCATATGCAATCGCAGCAGGAGACGGTGATAGTGCAGAACTTAACCGCATCCGTACAAGCAAGTACCAGCTAGCAACAGTTGCTGAGCCTCTTTACCTTCAGGCATGGCAGCTAGTTGATGCAATCAATAGCACATTTGCTAAGAAAAAGATTGCTAAGTGGGTTGCAGCACCTGGCTTGATCGACAAGTCAAATGTTCCAAAGGGAGACATCTTCGATCCAGCTTCTGGATACCGCAAGGTCTACCTAAAGCTATGGGGAGTGAAGTAACTCTCGATAGGGCAAAACCTTAAATGCTGTAAAACTCCAGCAAGGTTGTAAAATAACCTTGCTGGAGTTTTACTTTTTGCGAGGAAAGAGTGAAAATTATTGACGTTAATCTGCCAGACATCACTAAACGCCTTAAGGATGAATTGCAAGGTGATGTGAGCACTGCTCCGATAAAACTTGCTGAGTATTCAACCGATGCATCAAATTATCGAGTACCACCAAAAATAGTGATTGCGCCTAAAGATGCAGCAGATATAACCGCACTACTTTCTATTTCAAGAGAGTTCAACATCCCTGTAACTTTAAGAGGTGGAGGAACTTCAGTAGCTGGAAATTCAATTGGCACTGGAATCGTGGTCGATACATCTGTTTACATGAATAAGATCATTGAGCTAGACCCTGTTACTAGTACTGCTGTTGTGCAGCCAGGAGTTGTTCTATCTTCATTGCAAAAAATGGCGGCTCCTCACGGCTTGCGTTTTGGTCCAGATCCATCAACTCAAAGCCGAGCAACTTTCGGTGGATTGATCGGCAATAACGCCTGTGGTCCACATGCACTCTCCTTTGGAAAAACCGCTGAAAATGTAATTTCTCTTGATGTCATTGATGCTCGTCTGCGCAGGTTTACTGCAGAAAAGAACATTGAATCAATCCCTGGGCTGTCTCAATTAGTAGCTAGCAACCTGGCAACATTGCGGACAGAGTTTGGAAAGTTTGGGCGCCAGGTTAGTGGGTACTCACTAGAGCACTTGTTGCCTGAAAATGGAGGCAATCTTGCTGCCGCCTTGACGGGCACTGAAGGAACTCTTGTGACGCTGCTTGAGGCCCGAGTCAAGCTTGTTAAACAATCGAAAGCCCCTGCTTTAGTTGTTTTGGCCTATCCGGACATGCCATCGGCCGGTGATGATGTACCAAATCTCTTGCCCTTCAAACCACTTGCGATGGAAGGGCTCGACATTCGCCTAATTGAAGTTGCTCGCGAGCATTGGAAAGGTAAAGGCTTCCCGGAACTACCAACGGGCAAAGGTTGGTTGATGATTGAAGTTGGCGGTGAAACTTCAGAGGAAGCTGTTGCTCGCGCAAAAGAGTTAGCAGCAGCTGCACAGACAAGAGAATTCATAGTTTTACCTGCTGGAACACAAGCGCATGCATTGTGGCAACTTCGTGCAGATGGTTCTGGTTACGCGGGGCGCACTGCAAGTGGCAAGCAGGCTTGGCCTGGATGGGAGGACGCAGCCGTTCCACCAAAAAATCTAGGAACCTATATGCGTGAACTCGAAAAGTTACTGAACGCCAATAAATTGCAAGGAGTTCCATTCGGACACTTTGGCGATGGATGTATACATGTTCGAATTGATTTCCCACTCGACAGGCAAAGCTCCACTTTTAGATCCTTCGTTGAAGATGCGACTGATTTAGTTTTGAGTCTAGGTGGTTCGCCATCCGGTGAACATGGGGATGGAAGAGCCAGAAGCGAGATGTTGACTCGTATGTATTCACCTTCTGCGATTGGACTTTTTGGTGGAATTAAAGAGATTTTTGACCCGAGCAATATTCTAAATCCTGGGGTAATTGTTGAACCACGACGTATTGATGATGATTTACGCCGACCAAAGGCAATTTCAATCAAGAATGGTGGTGGATTTGCTTTTGCAGATGATGACCACGATTTTACAAACGCTATTCATAGGTGTGTCGGGATCGGTAAATGTCGTGCAGATAACTCATCAAGTGGAGGCTTTATGTGCCCTTCCTACTTGGCAACTAAAGATGAAACGCATGTGACACGTGGGCGCGCACGAGTGTTGCAAGAGATCACACAAAATACTGGCAAAGATACTGATTGGGCGTCACCAATTGTTAAGGAATCGCTCGATCTCTGTTTGAGTTGTAAAGCCTGTGCAAGCGACTGCCCCGCTGAAGTTGATATGGCGAAATATAAGTCAGAGGTTTTGTATCAACAGTACAAAGGAAAATTACGCCCGCGTAGCCACTACATCCTTGGCCAACTTCCCAAATGGGCCGCCCTCGCTCGCTTTTCACCCAGAGCCGTAAACGCGCTTTCACAATCAGCTCTAGGAAGCTCCATAATTCGCACAGTGGGAGGAATGGATTCACGACGTGCTCTCCCCCGTTTTGCAAGTAAATCATTTCTCGCTTCTCGACCAAAAACGCAACCGCAGAGTTCGAAACCTCAAATTCTTATGTGGGTTGATTCATTTACTAACTCGTTCACTCCTAATGGTGCCCACTCTGCAAAAGAACTTCTCGAGAAGATCGGCTACGAAGTAGTAATCCCTCAACAATCTGCCTGCTGCGGATTAACATGGATCAGCACTGGCCAACTAGATGGCGCAAAGAGTCGACTAACAAATTTACTTAATATCTTTACTCCTTACCTCGACAAGGGCATGGAGATAGTCGGCTTGGAGCCATCATGCTTAGCTGTACTTCGATCTGACCTACTAGATCTCTTACCCGATGATTCACGTTCACTTCGCGTCGCAGAATCCACATTTACAGTCGCTGAGATTATAAATCGAGTTTCACTTAATCCCGAACTTACGTGGAAGGCACCAGATCTAAGCCACATGACTTTAGTTGTTCAGCCACATTGCCACCAGCACGCTGTAATGGGTTTCCGGGATGATCAAGAAGTATTGCAAAGTACTGGGATCACATTCTCTGAGCTTGCAGGCTGTTGCGGATTGGCAGGAAATTTCGGAATGGAAGCTGGTCACTACGATCTTTCAGTGGCAGTTGCCGAAAATGCTTTGCTTCCTTCCCTGCGAAGCAAGGATGCAACAACCGTATTTCTAGCCGATGGATTTTCTTGCCGAACTCAAGCTGAACAATTAACCGGTGTACAGGGGATTACGCTTTCAGAACTTCTGATTTCAAAGCCAGTAAAGAAATGAAAACTATAGTTTTAGATGACGATCCCACTGGAACACAATGTGCAACCAATGTCGCAGTTCTATTGGATTGGGACACAAGCTCAATAGTTGAGGCCCTTACTAAGGCAGATAGTGTTTACATACAAACAAATTCCCGAGCACTCAGTGAATCCAATGCCATCGCCTTGGCTCAGAGAATTAAGAAGCAAGGTGATGAGGCGAGCAAGGTACTAGGCGAGCCCATTGAATATGTATTACGTGGTGACTCTACGATGCGAGGTCACATCTTTTCCGAAACGTCTCTCTTTTTAAATGAGAGATCATCCATACTTTTCCTTCCGGCATACCCAGAGGTCGGCCGAACAACAATAGATGGCAAACATTTCGTGAAGGTAGATGGCATAAATGTCCCTGCACATGAAACAGAGTTTGCTGATGACCCGGTATTTTCCTTTACGTCAAAAACGATGGTTGATTTTGTTTCAGAGAAATCAAATCGAAAGGGATTCCACGTCTCACTAGAATCAGTTAGAGGCGGAGCAGATCATTTGTCGAGAATTTTTATGAGTGTTCCTGGTGGCTCGGTTATTGTCCCTGATGCAGAAACCGATGCCGATATTGAAATCATTGCCAATGCAGTGAAGTTACTTAGAAATACTCAAGCACCACTTGTCGTACGTAGTGCCGCCCCTCTAGCTGCTTTGCTCGCAGGAGTTCGTAGCCAATCTCTGCTCAAAGGACCACTAATGAGTCATGAGCCTTTCTCGCTTCTTCTAGTTGCCGGATCTCATACCGCTGGCGCATCTAATCAACTTGCAGCCATTGGTCAGCGCTGGGGTTCTCCGTTCGTCATAAACACCGATCGCGCTCTGCACGATCCCTTGCAAGAGGCAGGAGTCGCCATCTCTGCGCTTAAAGTTTCTATAGCCCAAACATCTTTTGGCTTCGTAACCTCTGAACGCAACCGACGCTTTGAACACAACACCCTTGAACATGGGGAAAAAGTTATGAAGGCAATAATTGTCACGGTCCAAGGTCTTTGTGCATTGGTCGATGTTGTTGTTGCAAAAGGCGGAATCACCTCTGCCGAAGTTGCGCGAGCTGGAATAGGCGCTAAAGAGGCTTGGGTACTAGGTCAAATTCTTCCAGGCATTTCGGCATGGAAACTCGTCGGTAAGAGTGGCCGAGAGTATTTATATATTGTGGTTCCGGGCAATGTAGGCGACCAAGATACGCTGATTCGAGTCCTAGAAATTATTGGTATGCATTAAAGTGCAATAACTGGATTGATTAGGATTCCAATTCCTTCAATCTCTAATTCCACTTTATCGCCTGCGTGCACCGCATACATAGATGTCGGTGATCCCCCTAGGACAACATCTCCTGCTTCAAGGGTTGTGTACTTTGTTATATGAACAAGTTGATCAACAACCCCACGAGCTAATTGGTTGGTTGAAGTTTCGATTACCAATTTTTCATTGACTCTTACAGAAAGCTTACAGTCATCAAAGTTCGATAAATCAGTTTCAATCCATGGACCAAGCGGGGTAAAGCCATCCCCATTCTTTGATTGCAATAGTAAATGATCATGAGGTGTTTGTTCTGGAAGCGTTACGTCATTGCCGATAGTAAAACCTAGAACATGTGCCATGGCATTTTCTTTAGTTAGATTTCTTGCAGTCTTGGAAATGACTGCAGTCAATTCACACTCCACATCCAACCGACCAAGGGACTCATCCTTATATATTGGGTCATGCGGCCCGACGGCTGTGTGTGTTGATTTATGAAATGCTTGAGGTGGGTTGTTTATTTGATCCGGAGTTCCATTGTGTGCCATTCCAAGAATTACACCAGGTTTTGTCGGCGCAAGGAAAGCAAAATCCTCCACTTGGAAGTGCAAACCTGTAAAAGCAAGAGGTGTCGCATAAAGATCAACAACTTCTTGCCAAGTGCCATCCTTGAATGCAACTTGATGAATGCCTTGAGCAGATTTTATACGAGCTAACTTCATTGTCGTCTTCTTCCCTTAGTAATGTTTTGCAGCATCGCAGGTTGATGTCTTGATGTGGTACAAACTGGTATTTGCCGCGATAAATAGATCGCTTCCATCGTCGCCTCCAAAAGCAAGGTTTCCAACTTTTTCAGGAGTCGGTATTGTTCCTATATACGTGCCTTCTGAAGTAAAAATCTGTACCCCGATTTCACTCGAGCACCAAAGGTTGCCATCTCTATCCACGCGAAAGCCATCAATAACGCCCTCTTTAATTACGATTATGGTGCGACCATTCTTGGGGCGCCCATCTTGCATGTCATAGGCCCGGATGTGGTGATTTCCTGTCGATTTAAATAGTGAAGATGTATCTGCAACATACAAAATTGACTCGTCTGGTGAGAATGCCAAGCCATTTGGCTCTTCAACATCAATAACTGCAGGCCGCAGTTTCTGCGTCTTAGGATCAAATGAAAATACAAAACAATCTTGATATTCCTTAATGCCAGGGTGTCCTTCGACTTCTACAATGATTCCGTACGGTGGATCGGTAAACCAAATAATCCCATCCCTTGAGACAATTACATCATTGGGTGAATTAAACTTTACTCCATCGTATTTATCGACAACCATTTCGACTTTGCCGTTCACATCTCGTTCAATTCTCCGAAGTCCATGTGAGCATTGAAGCACGCTGCCATCGAGATCAAGTGTTCGGCCATTTGTGAACTCGACTTCGCTCTTATAAACCTTGGTTTCACGGCTCTCTGGAAAGTATTCAAGAATTCTATTGTTTGGAATATCGCTCCATCGAAGAGATTTTCGTTGTGGAATCCAACAAGGACCCTCAGACCATATCGCCCCTGTAAAAACCTTATCGAGTTTTGTTCCATTGGGAAGAAGATCTGAAAGACTACTCATTCGTTACCCTTTCGTTACATAAAATAATTACTTTGTTCAATCACTTAATGTGGTAACTAATCCATTGAAATCTGTTGCCAATGGCTATCTTGCTAAGTAAACTTTACCTAGTGAGTGTAACTCACGCAACATAAAGGAGAGCATGAATGGCTAGTTCTGTAGAAACACCAGATTTTGCGAAAAATATTAAATTTTTAGGACACACGCTTCAAGGTGATCGCGCTGATGGTATGCAATTGATGGTGCATAAAGGCTACGCATATGTTTCACATATGTTTTCAAATGGATTTACAGTCATTGATGTTAGAGATCCACGAAATCCGATTCCCGGAAAGTATTATCCGGCTGCTCCTGGTACTTGGAATATTCATATGCAAGTTGGCGATGACATGCTCTTGGTAATTAGCGCTGCAAATCTATTTGCAGCTATTCCTAATGAGGCTGATTATTACGGCCAATCATTCGGAGAAATCTTTATGAAGCGCGAAAAAGATTATGAAGCTGGAATGCGTGTATATGATTTAAAGGATCCTGCCAATCCGCGTGAAATTGGCTTTATGGAAGTCGATGGTGTTGGCCTTCACCGTATTTGGTACACAGGCGGCCGCTGGGCATATGCATCTGCATTGCTCACGGGATTTACCGACTACATGTTTATTACAATTGATATGGAAGACCCAACTAAACCAAAGCTTGCAGGCAAATGGTGGATTCCAGGACAAAATATCGCAGCTGGAGAGAAGCCAACTTGGGATCCACTTAAGTGGCGTTATGGACACCATCACTCTGTTATTGCCGGTGACACTGCCTATGGTGCTTGGCGTGATGGATCCCTCGTCATTCTTGATATTAAGGATCGATTTAATCCCGAGCTAATTGTGCACAAGCAATGGTCGCCGCCATTTGAAGGTGGCACACATAGTCCGCTTCCAATTCCTAATCGCAACCTGCTCCTGGTTGGTGACGAAGGAACCATGGATGACTGCCAAGATGGAATTAAACGTATCTGGGTCTTTGATATTCGGGATCCAAGAAATCCAATTTCAATTTCAACTTTCCCGATTCCAAGTGAGGCAGATTATCCGCACAAAGGTGGTCATTTTGGTCTCCATAATTTCCACGAGAATCGGCCTGGCTCATTTGTTAGCGACGAGATTTTCTTTGCTACTTACCAAAATGCTGGTATTCGAGTATTCGATTTAAAGAATGAATTCAGCCCTCAAGAGGTCGGATATTGGGTTCCTCCAACCCCAGCAAAGATGTGGGACAAGCGACCAAATCGCCCTCAGGTTGTTCAGAGTGCAGACTGCTTCGTTGATGCCAATGGAGTCATATACATGACTGACTACAACACAGGGTTATACATACTTCAATACGAAGGCTAGTTCAATACATTCTAAGGAATAAAGCCCCCACGGCAGTCAAGTGGGGGCTTTATTTATAGGCAAAGCCTATATACAAGTGGTTTACTGACTCCCACTATGAAGAGTTTTCGCGAATATAGATATTCCAAAGGATGGGTCGTTTTATTGGCCACTGTCGTGGGCATGGGCTATGGCGGCTATACATTCATCAACCGCGCAGTTACTTCGCAGGTTTATGTCTCCAGTTGTGGAATGCAGGATTACAAGCCATCTGCCATTATTAAATTTTGCGCAGATGCTGGAGTTGGGATCGATGAGATTGTCTGGACTGCCTGGAATGCCCAAGGCGCGACCGGCGAAGGCAAGTACCAAATTAACGATTGCAAACCTACATGTGTTGCCGGAAAGCTCTACTACGCCGATGTCACACTAACTTTAAGTAAAACCAAAACAATTAACGGTAAGCCCACTCTTACCTTTATTGCTATTAAAACTAAGGACGGCAAGAATTTACCTCTTAGTGATTCACCACTAGATTCTTGGCCGATGGAGCTTGCGGGTTAAAGAAGACCGTATTCGGCAGCTTTTGAAATAAGCTCCTCGCGCACAGATGGGTGCGCGGCGTTATGAATAATGTTTATTGCTTGATCATTTTGAGAGTGACCAAAGCAAGCGGCTACACCTTGTTCGGTGACAACGTATGAGTGCTGGAAGTGCGTGATATTGCTCTGTAAGCGAGGAACAATCGTTGAAACATTTGCTTTTGGATGCCATGAAGGAAGTGCGACGAAAGATTGACCACCCCGGCTATGAAGTGCACCAACGATGAAGTCTGTTGATCCCCCGAAGCCACTATAAATTGTGCCACGAACATGGCTGGCATTTGCTTGATCAAATAGATCTACTTCTAAGGCACTGTTAATAGAAGTCATCTGTGCCTGACGAGCGATTTGGGAAGGGTCATTGGTGCGTTCGGTACGTAACATGCGTACTTTTTTATTAAGATCTAACCATTCATACAACTCTTGGCTACCAAAGATAAAGGATGCAGTGATTAAGATTTCATCATCTAAAGCACCGGCTTTAGAAAGCTCTAGCACTCCATCTGAAAACATCTCGGTCCAGATGCGCAGGCCCTTACGCTCCTTAAGCGCCATCAACACTGCATCAGGGACTCCCCCAATACCTAACTGCAAAGTCGAATTATCTTGAATTAAACTTGCAATTCGATTTCCAATCTCGCCTTGAATGTCAGTGACTGGGGTTTGAGGCTTTTCTTGCAAAGGCTCGTCGACTTCAACTAAATAATCAATTTCGCTGTCATAGATCTGAGCATCTCCATATGTATATGGCATCTGCTTATTGGCTTGCGCAATGACAAGGCCTCCATGTGCGCGGGCAGTTTCAATCGCGCGTGGCAGGATATTTACTTCCGTTCCCAAGCTAACCGTGTCAAAGCGTTGCTGGGATGTATGAAGTAGAACAACATCTGGGCGGTAAAAGTTGCGGATTAATACTGGCAATAGAGAAAGCCGCGATGGAATGTATTCAAGGCGTGGGTGATTGCGCATTGCTGGACCAACGAAAGCAGTTTCATAAGTGATGCCTTCGCGATCTGGGATGCCTGTGCCGTGGGCATTGAGCATATGAAGTTTGAATTCGGGAATAACTTCGTCGGCAACTTTTAATAATGTGCGAGGTGACGAGAAATTTCCTGATGCGATAACACGGGGATTGCTTGGAAGACCGGCGAGAATACTCTTGAGTTGTTCGGTATTAATGACTCGCATGAGTGCATTCTATTGCATCATCGAGGCGAAGTGAGCAAGAGCGTTGCTGCTAGGAACAAAATACCTAGAGCTGAAAAAGCAGTAAGACCCCTTCGTACTTTTGGACGGGCCAAAATAGTGGTAGCCCTCCCAATCATCGAGATCAAGAATGAATACCATGTTGCAGATGTGATGGCCTGCACAAATGAAAGCAAGAAGATTCCCCAGCCTAGATTGAAATCCTTAGGCACAAACTGCGGAATGAATGCAACTGCAAATACCGCAGCTTTTACATTTGTCAGATTAGTAAACAGACCTAAACGAAATGCTGGTCCTAAACCAGTTTTAGCACTGCCTTCATAATCAAACTTTCCAAACTCATGTCGCAGTGACCAGAGAGTTTGGAGTGCAAGGAAGGTTAGAAAAGTAACACCTACATATTTAAGTGCGGTGTATGCAGCGTGAGAATGCGCGAAAATCTGTGACAAACCAATGGCAGATGCCGCACCCCAAAAGATCAACGCAGTGCTCGTGCCAAGCAGGGTTGTATATGCCGTCCTTGTCCCACCAACAATTGCTTGACGCAAAATCATTGCAACGGTTTGCCCGGGAACAATCGCTAATAGGAGAGCTGTCAGCACAAAGGCTGGAATGACGTGCACAAAATTAACCATACGTAGCCCCGACGGGATTCGAACCCGCGTAGCTGGCTTGAGAAGCCAGAGTCCTAGGCCGCTAGACGACGGGGCCCTAGTGTTTTCAAACTTGATCGCCTTCGGCTTTCAAGTTCTATTTTCTTAAATCTTTAAAACTTTAAAACATCTTTCGCTGGGGTACCAGGACTCGAACCTAGACTAACTGAACCAGAATCAGTTGGGCTGCCAATTACCCCATACCCCAAAGCATCATTTTTCGTGACTAACAGAGTTTAGGGGTAAGCGCGCCTAGGCGGAAATCCGGTCCCACTCTGCCTTGGTTTTACTGCATGAAGGCAAATTTCACCTGTTGGAAGGCCTGCAACCCTTCG
>CAITQC010000113.1 GCA_903894425.1 uncultured Actinomycetes bacterium | reverse complement strand
TTTATTAATTGCAACGATAATTTGTTTAATTCCCATAATTGCGCAGATATTTGAATGGCGCAGTGTTTGCGTACGTACTCCTTTGGTTGCATCAACTAGCACTAAACCGATATCAGCACGAGAAGCAGCTACCACCATGTTTCTGGTGTACTGCTCGTGCCCTGGCGCATCCGAGATTATTAATCGCTTGCCATCTCTAAGTGTCATCGAACGATATGCAACATCAATCGTGATTCCCTGCTCGCGCTCTGCCTCTAACCCATCGGTTAATAGGCTGTAATCAACTTCTCCGGTCATAATCGTTGAACCACTTCGACGGGTAAAACGCGCAGCAGCAATGGTGTCATGCGGAACGCTGTCGGTTTCGACCAATAAACGCCCAATAAGCGTGCTCTTTCCATCATCAACACTGCCACAGGTTAGAAGTCTTATTACAGAACGCGGCATTAGAAATATCCTTCAGTCTTTTTCTTTTCCATTGAATCTTCGCCTGCACCATCGATTAATCGTGTGGCGCGCTCTGAAAGCTTTACTTGTAGAACTTCCTCAACTACCTCTTCGATGGTCAGAGCTTCTGAATCAACAGCTGCCGTTAAGGGATAACAGCCCAGCGTTCGAAATCGCATGGTCCGCATCTGCGCGGTTTCGCCATCTAGAAGCGGGAAACGTTCATCATCAACCATGATCCATTGATCTCCACGTGCAACCATGGGCCGAGGCTTCGCAAAATATAAAGGGTTAACTTCAATTTTTTCCTGCAATATATAAAGCCAAATATCGGCTTCAGTCCAATCAGAAAGTGGAAATACTCGCATCGTTTCTTGCGATGCAAGACGAGTGTTATAGGAACGCCAAAGTTCTGGCCGCTGCGCACGCGGATTCCAAGAGTGCCCTGCACCTCTAACGCTAAAGACTCTCTCCTTTGCGCGAGATTTTTCTTCATCGCGTCTAGAACCACCAATCGCTGCATCGAAGCCATGCTCATCTAACGCTTCACGCAAAGCAACCGTCTTCATGATTCGCGTGTATTCAGATATACCGGAAGTGAATGGATTGATCCCAGCTAAGACTCCAGCTTGGTTGGTATGGACTATGAGATTGGCATTTGCTTCGGCAACAACTCGATCACGAAACGCAATCATCTCTTTGAATTTCCAGGTTGTATCTACATGCAACAACGCAAAAGGAATAGGGGAAGGATAAAATGCTTTTTTAGCCAGATGCAAAAGAACTGAAGAGTCTTTGCCGATGGAGTACATCATCACGGGCTTGTCGAAGGTCGCAGCGGTTTCCCGGAGAATTTCGATGGACTCATCCTCAAGATTTTTAAGGATCTGGGTGCTTTGCTTCACTGGCTGAAAATAATTCAAATCAGGGTTGGATGCTCTCTATAGCTATGAGAGTCGCCGGGGAATTAGAAAATTTTTACTGAGAGATCAGAGAATCGAGCCAGCGCTTGAGCCAAATCCAATATCGAAGGAATGTCCTCTGCGAAGTTGAGTGATTCTGCCCTGAAGGTGATCGGCAAGTGATTTAAATTCAAACTGTGCTGGAAGATTGAATAGAACTGCGTGATTTAACTTGTCTTTACGAAGGGTTGACATCCAGTTTTCTTCAAAAGCCAATGAAGTATCACTGCCAATTAAGTTGAATTGCAGGCATCCCTTCATCCCTTCTTTTGCCGGAATTAATAGAACTTCGAAGATTCTGGAGATAGGAATAACCTCTAAATTTGAACCATCTGCCGAAGACATACGGCCACGAAGTGTTTTCCATGTAATGGTCACATGTGTGTCATTTGTGGCGATAAGGCCATCGGCTCCGTGTGCTTGCATAGTCGTATCGTATGGGTTAGCCCCTAATATGCAATTCACATGCGTTTCTAAGACACGATTTCCCCTCAAGACTGAGCGTGGGCCGTAGAATTGGGGGGTTATCCGAGCAGATGGGAACCCCTGCAATGCGTCTACGTTCACCTAAATTCCTCTTAGTAACGGTATTCGCGCTTATTGCGCTCGCCCTGAATTCGAGCGTCCCAATGGCTAGCGCCGATGGGTCATCTGATAAATCATCGAGCCAGTCACGCTCTGAGAGTTCGGATCACTCGCAGGATTCAGATCACTCTGAAGATCAAGGTTCAGAGGAGTGCGAAGATGATGGCGACGATTCCAGCAGCCACAGCAGCTCTGCCTCAATAAAGAAATCTTCATCCAAGAAAATTTCTGCACCAAAGAATGAATCATCACGCAAAGAGAAAAATGATGATGACAGCCGCAATGACCAAGAAGATGACGACAGTGATTCCGAAGAAAACTGCGGCTCCGGCGGAAATGGTGGCGGCGACAGCCCAGCAGAGATACTAAAGCGTGTTCCAAAAACTATTGGTACCCCAACTATTGCAACGTGCACAACTGATGCATCACTAAGTTGGGCAACAGTAGTTTCTCCGGGATATGCAGTTGTTGATAGCTACCGCGTCCAATATTCATCTAATGGTGGAACTACATGGACTACTTACCCAACTCAAACTGCGGCAAATTCATTAACTCTCACAGGCTTACCAACTGCAGTGGCCTTGATTTTCCAGGTTGCAGCACATAATGCAAATGGTTGGGGCGCATGGTCTGCATCAACTGCTGGCTGTACATTAACCGCAGCTACAGGAACAACTTTTGGATAC
Organism: uncultured Actinomycetes bacterium; assembly: GCA_903894425.1. GTDB lineage: Bacteria > Actinomycetota > Actinomycetes > Nanopelagicales > Nanopelagicaceae > Planktophila. The sequence continues at coordinate 834 of CAITQC010000113.1, read as the reverse complement.
ACACTTGATGGTCTTTCAAATGTCCCACTTCTTGCTCCGACTGATACCTATCCAACTATTGCCGTCGATTATCAGGGAGTTCTAACAGTAGTTTCTCGCCCGGTAATCGCTACCGCTGGTGACTCTGGAGATTTTCTAAAGGGAACTTTTACTCATGACCTTTATGTCAGCCTTCCAATCCGCGCTGGCGGATACACATTTACTGTCACAGGCGGCCCAGCCCCTGTCTCACTTGGAAATGCAACATCAATAACGGGTGCGGGATTACCTACTACATTTGCAGATCCTGCCAATGGATATTTCTATTCCCTGTTCCAGGTATATGCCTTCACAATTACTTCTGGAAGTACGTTGGCGATTGTCGTAAATCCATAATTCTTTTTAATTAAAGAGAATTATTGCTAGCCAGCTCCCGAAAATAATAAAGGGGCCGAAAGGCACAGCTGTTTTGGTTGAAGCCCTCTTTGTGATTAGCAATGCGATCGCATAGAGAGCTACTCCTAGGCAGGCAAATACTGCGGCAGCGATCATATGTGCTGGAGTAAATACTCCTAGAGCTAAACCGGCAAGCAAGAATAGTTTTACATCCCCTGCCCCAAACCCGCCTCGAGCAATCAGGTAGAGAAGTAAAGCTAAGGCAAATGCAACTAGTGCACGGCCTACTGGTTGCATAAAGGTTACGAACTCATGCCTATAAATGGCATAGGAAATAATCACAAAGATAGTTGCAATAGTTGCTGGGTATATAAATCGGTTGGGCAAACGCTTACTACGGATATCTTCTCGAATCAATGGAAATGAAACGAGCGCAAAGGGCAATAAAACTGCGGTGAT
>CAITQC010000112.1 GCA_903894425.1 uncultured Actinomycetes bacterium | reverse complement strand
GGACCCAAAACTCCATTGATGTATAGGGAGCCGCAATGAGTTGCACCGTTTTTTTGGGCAGCAGCTAAATCGCAAACAGGAAGAGCTAAGGTAGTAATGATCGTGTTGTAGAAATACCAACCAATGCCCGAAGCAAGCAGAATCGCGACAGATGCGCGAACTACCCTCTTACGAAGCTCTCGTAGATGGTCGAGTAATGGCATCCGCGCGTCTTTAGAAGACGCCATCGTCAGTTACTTGTCTGTAGGAGTTTCGTCGTCAGCCTTTTTCTCTTCGGCTGTCATTTCCTTCATCTCACTCTTGAAGATCCGCATTGAACGACCTAGGGAGCGAGCTGAATCAGGAAGACGCTTTGCGCCAAATAGAACAAGGACAACGATAAGAAGAATCAAAATATGGCTAGGTTCACGTAAGAACATTGCAATAACTCCCTGCAGTTGGAAAATACCTAAGTGGCAAGGCTACCCCAGGGAGCGTGAAATGCGCTAGGCGTGCTCAGTTGGCAAGGTAACGATCTAGCATCAGTTGAGCTTTTTGGCCTATCTCGACCTTTAAATCAGCTGGTTCAATCAGTTCAACACTTCCTGAAGATCCGAAAATACTTCTCATGATCCACTGTTTTGAAAAGGATTGAGAACGTTGAATTCCCGCAGTGGTGATTGCATTAAGGGCGAATCTCTCCTTAATTAAACGCAAACGCGAGTTGATATTGATAGCAAAGTTGATCTGTTCATCATCCCTAACAGCTTGTGCAGAGTTATGAGTAGGCGTATCGGCATCAACGGCGAACTCCATAACTCTATCTAACCTGAATATACGAAAATCTGAAGCAGTATGGCAGTAAGCAAATAGATATTCAGTACCATTTTCATTTCGAAGTTCGAGCGGCTTAACAGAGCGAACCGTCACTGAGTCGCTATATAAGGAGTGGTAAGTCAAAGAGAGCGCAGAATGAGATGAGATTGCCTTTTCTAACTCTGCACGAAGTGCACTTGAAACATCACTGATGGCGCGCAGCTTTGAAGTAATTGCAGATTTTTCAGAAAGACGATTAATCAAAAGTGAAATGTTTGTCTGCAACTCTGAATTTGAATCCAAAGAATCTTTTAGTAGATCTAAACCCATTAGCAGTGCAACAATCTCTGCAGGATTTAAGCTACGCGGTGTTTCCAAAGTCTGCGCGTTGCGAATAGTGACGTATCCAGATTCAAATGAGAGATCCATGAGTTCAAGAGCTGTGTATCCAGGAAGTCCACACATCCACAACGTGGTCAAGTCTGATGTCATCTGGGCATTTGTGACGTTAAATGTCTCGGCAAGCTCCTTCAATGAAATGCCCTGGTGCGCGCTGATGAAGGGAACTAGCGCTAAGAGCCTTTGAGTATGTATCAGTGGTGCCGGTTTTTCCTTAGCCATGTGATGCCACCAAAGCCTTCAATATTTCAACGATCTTTTCTTTTATTGCAGCTGGTTCGATTACGACAACATCATCCAAATGCCACAGGATGGAGTCGATAAAAGTGTTGGCGTCGGTGTAGTTAACCTCAAAGCGATCCCACTCCCCCAAATCTTGGATGAGAACAGCGTCTTTACGAAGTAACGAGGCTTTGCCTTTTCGAATATCAATAAGTGCGCAACTGCCATTGTCTTCGACTTCTAACGTTTCAAGTAGATCAAATCCCTGTGGAATTTGATAAGCGTTAGCTTTGCCAATGCAGGAAATTTCACCCACGACCCTGTCGAAGCGAAAAGTGCGCAAAGCCTGCTTGGCAGTATCGAAACCCGACAGATACCAGAGTCCATTTCGAGTAGCCACGGCATACGGTTCAACTTCGCGTTTTTCTCCGACCAAATCTGGCGCAACATATGTAAATACAATCTTTCGTGATTCTGAAACTGCTTCTACGACTGTTTCCAACTCTTGGTTAGACCAAGCCATTCTTGGCGCCAGAGTTGGTAGCGAT
>CAITQC010000111.1 GCA_903894425.1 uncultured Actinomycetes bacterium | reverse complement strand
TTGCGGGCTATCGAAAGATAAGCCGTGGTGCGATTCATCGCATGGCGAATATGTAAAGATTGTTGCGCACCAACTGCGTAATGCCCGCGAACTTGTAAAGCCATCCAATCTCTTTGGTGCCACTCCGGTGCGCGCACGCGAAATTCGTGAAAACGAACTCAAGTATCGTCTTGAGCATGAAGAGGTACTCGTGGGCGTCAAGCTCGGGGGAGCGGTGGATTCAACAAGGAAAGATGATCCAGCGTATATAAATATTTTTGGCTATTTAACCGATGCCATGCAGTGCGTTGATTCCATAAAGACTGCTTCAATGATTTATCCACGGGCAGAAGCTGAAGTTGTCTTTAAGTTAAGTAAAGAGATAACCGGCGAGATTCATCCATCAGAAGTTCTTGATTACGTTAGCCATGTTGCCGCCGGTATGGAGATCTTGGATTACCGCTTTGGGCAGACCGAGGCATATGCCGAAGATTGCATTGCAGATAATGCAGGTGCGTCGGCTTTTGCTTATGGTGCGTGGGTACCGGCGCACCAAGAGAATTTAGATGCGCTAACGGCCGAAGTTTTTGTTAATGGAGCGTTGACTGAATCTGCGCCACTTACTGCGATTCAAGGAAATCCTTGGATGGCAGTAGTTGAACTTTCTAAAGTATTAGCGACAACAGGAGTGAAGTTAGCGGCTGGATCAATTATTTTCAGCGGCTCTGCAACAACTGGAGTTCATATGGTTGCAGGCAACAGCTATCGCGTTGAAATTAAAGGATTAGGAAGCGTTGATATAAAAGCTAGTTAGCAGGAGTTTCGACGAGTTTTTCGCTCTCATCGATTATCTTTGCAGCAACTGTCTTTAGCTTCTCGGCATATTCCTTGCCATGGTGAGCACAGAACATGAGCTCTGAGCCATTAAGAAGCACTGCACGGACATAAGCCTGGGCTCCGCAGCGATCACAGCGGTCAAGGGCGTTAAGAGGTACTGATTCGAGCATCAATTGTTCTGACATATCTCTCTCCGTTCGTGCGTTGTGTCTTACTTCCTATGGAACATCAAACCATGTCTAGATATTCCCCGCTCGTTAAAATTGAATTTATTTGCTGAGAATCTGCGGATAATCTGCCAATTATCAGTATTTGAGATGGATTCGGCGCGTTTGCCAGCGATTCATCACCATGGAGCGATAACCTTTCGCCCCGTGGCCGAAAAAGATATTGCGACAAATGTGCAGGATAGCTATACCGCAAAAGATCTAGCTGTTCTTGAAGGCCTTGATGCAGTCCGCAAACGCCCAGGTATGTATATCGGTTCAACTGATTCACGTGGCCTTATGCACTGCTTGTGGGAAATCATCGATAACTCAGTAGATGAATCCTTAGCTGGGCATTGTAAGAAAATTGAAATTAATCTTGAAGCCGATGGATCTGTTGAAGTCCACGACGATGGTCGCGGAATTCCAGTTGATAAAGAACCTAAGACTGGATTAACCGGTGTTGAAGTTGTATTAACAAAACTGCATGCCGGCGGAAAATTCGGTGGCGGATCATATGCGGCCTCTGGTGGTTTGCATGGTGTTGGTGCATCTGTTGTTAACGCACTTGCTTCACGTCTTGATGCTGAAGTTGATCGCGACGGCAAGATTTATTGGATGTCTTTCCAGCGCGGAGTTGCAGGAATCTTTGATGGCGACGGTCCAAATGCACACTTTGAACCTGCTTCAGGTCTGCGCGTAATCGGCAAAATCTCTAGCAAAGTTACGGGCACACGGATTAAGTGGTGGAGCGATCGTCAGATTTTTCTTAAGGAAGCCGAGCTTGATCTAGAAGATATCTACGCACGGGCACGCCAGACTTCTTACTTAGTCCCAGGGTTAACTCTTATAGTTAACGATAATCGCACAAAAACTAAGACATCTGAAACATTTTTCCATAAGAGCGGAATTACTGAGTATTGTAATTTTCTTCAACCGGATGAAGCCGTCGGCGATGTAATTCGTATTTATGGCACTGGTCATTATCAAGAAACCGTTCCTGTTCTAGATGACAAGGGCCATATGGTTTCAACTGAGGTTGAACGCGATATGGAAGTTGATATCGCCATGAAGTGGGGCAACGGCTTTGAAACAACTGCACGATCATTTGTAAACATCATTGCAACACCTAAGGGCGGAACGCACGTGGTGGGCTTTGAACGCGCGCTGGTTAAGGTAGTAAACGAAGCGCTTCGTTCAACAAAGACATTGTCGAATAAAGAGATTGATGTCATCAAAGACGATGTCCTTGAGGGCTTAACTGCCGTTGTTACGGTGCGCATGTCAGAGCCACAGTTTGAAGGACAGACTAAAGAAGTTCTGGGAACAGCAGCTGCAACGCGCATTGTTTCAGCCGTTGTCGCAGACAAGATGAAGGAGTATTTCAATACTTCTAAGCGCATCGATAAGGCCAATGGCCGACTAGTTCTTGAAAAAATCGCTGCAGCATCACGTACGCGCATTAGTGCACGTGCTCACAAAGATTTACAGCGCCGCAAGAACGCTTTGGAATCATCATCACTTCCAACCAAGCTTTCAGATTGCCGTTCAGAGGATGTCACTCGCACTGAGCTATTTATCGTAGAAGGTGACTCGGCTCTTGGTACAACCAAGGCTGCCCGTAACTCCGAATTCCAAGCAATCTTGCCGATTCGCGGAAAAATCCTTAACGTTCAAAAAGCATCGCTATCTCAGATGCTTGAAGATAAAGAGTGCGGATCAATCATTCAGGTTATTGGCGCAGGCTCTGGAAAATCCTTCGAACTAGATGAAGCACGTTATGGCCGCATTATCTTGATGTCAGATGCTGATGTCGACGGTGCTCACATCCGTTGCTTGCTATTAACTTTGATGTATCGCTACATGCGTCCACTCATCGATGCTGGCCGTGTCTTTGCTGCTATCCCACCTCTACACCGCATTGAAGTTATGGGCGGGGGAGGCAAGAAGGGTGACTACATCTATACATATAGCGATGACGAGATGAAGAGAATCACTTCTGATTTAAAGAAGGCTGGCAAGCGCTGGAAGGAACCTATTCAACGCTACAAAGGTCTTGGTGAAATGGATGCCGATCAGTTGCGCGAAACAACTATGGATCCAAACGCACGTACTCTGCGCCGCATAACTGTTTCAGATGGCACTGCGGCTGAAGCGATGTTCGAGCTTTTGATGGGCAGCGATGTTGCGCCACGCAAAGAATTTATCGCCAACGCTGAAATCGATCGCGAACACATCGACGCGTAAGGCGTAGTTCCTACTATCCTTCTGGGATGCGCAGTAAAGCCTATGTAGTACTAATTGCCTTAGTGGCTACTTTATTCATTGCACCGCCTAGTTATGCAGCAGCGCCCATAACAGGCAAAAGCTGCAGCAAACTTGGAAAAACTCAGCTTTACAAAGTTAAAATCTATACATGTATTAAATCTGGCAAGAAACTTGTGTGGAGCAGGCCGGTTGCAGTTGCACCAATTGCACCGAAGGTAACGCCAACACCTTCTGCAACACCGACGCTAACCTCAGCAGATGGTTTAGTTCTTAGCGAACCCAAAACTTACCCCAAATCTCTAGGGGCTTTACACTCACTCACAAACTCATTGGCAAATGTGACTATTCCTACGGCACTTCAGGCTGCGCCAACTGGATCGAATATAAAGATGTGGATTTCAGATCCACGTAATCCAACGCAAGGACTTTCAGGTGCGGGAGTATTTGTCTGCCAGGGAGTCGGCAATCCCTGCGTCTATCACGCCGCCAATTCAGATGGATCTTTCTATCTAACTCTTGCAAATGGTTCTTATGGTTTTGATACAACGGAACCAAATGGAATGTCTACGACCTTTGCAAGAAAGTGGTACACAGTCGAAGTCACCACATCCGGCATTTCGGCGGTAGATCGTGATTCAAATATCGGCAAATCAAATAGCGCTGGTGTTATTGCGATCACGCTAGATTTACAGCCAGTTGCAAATGCCATGCTTGTTGATTTACAAAACAAGGTAAATGCGCTTGCCAACATCAAAGTTTCTTCCTTTGTACCAAAATCTGCCTGCCAACTCATTGATCAAGTCACACCTAACCGTGGTCTTGGAGTTGATTTGTCGGCAGGTTTTCCAAAGGTGGCCCAGAGATTGACCTCGGCGGGACGTATTAAGGCGCTAATTGTCCCCATTGATTTCAGCGATGTGCAGGGCAAAGACAACACAGTTGCATATTTTTCACCAATCGCCACAAATGTTCGTGATTTTTACTTTAAGCAATCATATGGCGCAGTGGCTTTTGATTTTGACATTGTTTCTAATTGGGTTCGTGCACCATTTACTTCAACTAAATTTGGCACTGGGGGATTAGTTGGTGCCGGCGACCCTAGTGGTTATTTAGATGCACTCATCTCCTTAACTGATGGAGCCATCGATTACAGCGGATATGACGCCGTCTATTACTTAGTTCCAAAAGAGATGCCGATGGCCAATATGGGTTGGGGACCAGCGATTACATATCCACATTGGACAAGTAACGGCGTAATCATGAACGGTGCCACTGGTGGTGCCGATATGTACTACACCGAAAACAACGGTATCGCCGGTGGAACGTGGAAGTGGATGGCTCATGAAACTGGCCATGCATTTGGTCTCTATGATGAAGATTTAAATCACGCCTCGCAAACCTTAGGTTATTGGGGGATTATGGCGATGAGTTGGTCAAATCATGCAATTGAATTAGGAGCATGGGACCGCTATCTCCAAGGCTGGCTTCCTCAATCGCAAGTTAATTGCGCACAACTCTCCTCACTAACTAGCTCGGGATTAGTAACAAAGATTTCACCCATTGTGCGCCAGGATAAAAATGTGAAAACCGTTATGGTTCCATTGAGTACTTCAAAAATATTAGTCATTGAGTCCCGAAAAAATGAAAGCCTAGATGTGATCCAGGCCAACCATGAAGGAATCGTGGTTTACACCGTAGACATGCGTAAAGGCCAATTGGGTGGCGGTTATGAAATCCAAAAGAGAGTGGGATCTACTGATCCAAATTATGAAGATGCGGCGTTGCACACGGGTGATTCAATAAATGTGGAAGGTGTGAAAATTACAGTTGTGTCTCTCGATGCATCTGGTGATACGGTGATGGTGAGTAAGCCTTAGTCGATAGAAACTAAGTCGAAGTACTCGTCTTTCCATAGATCCTCATCGCCATCTGGCAACAAGATAACGCGCTCTGGCTTTAATGACTGTACTGCGCCTTCATCGTGAGAAACCATGATTACTGAACCTTGATATTCAGCTAACGCCCCAAGAATTTCAGCGCGAGAAGCTGGATCTAAGTTGTTTGTTGGCTCATCAAGTAGCAGCACGTTAGCTGCAGAGACAACAAGGACGGCCAAAGCAAGGCGCGTACGTTCGCCACCAGAAAGAACCTTTACTGGCTTATGTACATCATCGCCAACAAATAAGAATGAACCCAAAGTATTACGAGCCTCTGGTTCGCGGATATCTGGGGTTGCAGACATCATGTTCTCTAATACAGAGCGCTCGAAATCAAGTGATTCATGTTCCTGGGCGTAGTAACCAATCTTTAAGCCATGGCCATGTTCAACTTTTCCAGTATCGGATTCAAGTTCACCGGCCAAAATACGAAGCAACGTTGTCTTACCTGCACCGTTAAGTCCAAGAATTACAACGCGAGAACCCTTATCGATAACACAGGAAACATCGGTAAAGATTTCCAATGATCCATATGATTTTGAAAGCTCTTCACCCGATAGGGGGGTCTTGCCACATGGTGCAGGGGTAGGAAAGCGCAGACGCGCAACTTTGTCGCTAACGCGTACATCTTCAAGTCCGCTGCGAAGTTTTTCAGCACGGCGCAACATGCCCTGTGCTGCAGTTGCCTTCGATGCCTTGGCGCGCATCTTTTCGCCCTGCTTCTGCAAAATCTCTGCACGCTTTTCAGCGTTAGCACGCTCTTTTTTACGACGGTGTTCATCTTGTTCGCGCTGTAATAGATAAGCCTTCCAGCCTAAGTTGTAAACATCGATCACGTTTCGGTTGGCATCAAGATAGAAAACCTTGTTAACAACGGTTTCGATCAAATTAACATCGTGGGAAATAATGACAAGGCCGCCAGAATATTTAGCGAGAAAGTCGCGGAGCCACATTACTGAATCAGCGTCCAAGTGGTTTGTTGGCTCATCCAGCAGCAAAGTTTCAGCGCCGCTAAAAAGGATGCGCGCTAATTCGATGCGACGGCGTTGACCACCAGAAAGTGTTGAAAGTTCATGGCCAAAGACTGCCTCTGTTACTCCTAATGAAGTTGCAATCGCTTCTGCTTCAGCAGTTGCTGCATAACCACCGGCAGCACTGAATTCATGTTCTACGCGGGTGTAGCGTTCCATTGCTTTTTCCAACGCTTCATCTTGGGCAGTTGCCATCTCTTCTTCAACCGCGCGCATGCGATGAGTAATCTGATCAAGATCGCGCGCAGACAAGATGCGCTCAATAACTGTGCCTGGTTCATCACCAGTACGTGGATCCTGTGGCAGATAACCGATTTTGCCGGTGCGATTTACCGCACCACCCGCAGGCATAGTTTCACCGGCAAGGACTTTTGCAAGGGTTGATTTACCCGCGCCGTTACGACCAACAAAACCGATTCGGTCGCCGCTATTAATTCGCACAGTTACGCCTTTAACAAGAAGGCGAGCACCTGCGCGTAGTTCTAGGGCTTGGGTTGAAATCACGCCGTAGTTTAACGGTTAGAGCTTAGGCAGCGCCAATTCGAGTTTTTCTAGGTGTAGCAAATGACTTTCCAACCGCAGTGAGTTCAGCTGAAACCTGAGCTTTGATTGCATCTTCGCTCTTAAGTAGTTTAGTTAACTCGGCAATCGTTTCTTTGAGCGCCTTTTGCTCAGTTTCAAGTTCAAGTTTGCTCATCTTAGTTAAACGACGAAGAGGCATATCCAAGATATATGTGGTCTGTTCTTCGTTGAGTTTGAAATCCTTCATTAACTTCTCTTTAGCAGCTGAGGCATCATCACTGGCACGAATGATTTTGATGACTTTATCGATATCGATAATCGCCTTTAATAAACCATCAACAAGAGTTAAACGTCCTTCAGCCTTAGCTTTACGGAACTCACTGCGACGGCGAACAACTTCAATGCGATGATCAATAAAGACTCGCAGAAGTTCTTTGATACCAAGTGTCTGAGGCTTGCCCTTAACTAAGGCAACTGCGTTAATTGAGAAAGCATCTTCCATCGGGGTCAGTGCGTATAACTGTTCCAGAACAGCTTCTGGCTCAAAGCCATTCTTAATCTCGATAACAACGTTTGTACCGGTCTGGCCATCAGTTAAATCGATGATGTCGCTGATGCCCTGGATCTTCTTGTTCTTTACAAGGGCCGCGATGCGCTCAACAACCTTTTCAGGTCCGATAGTAAAGGGAAGCTCTTTAATGACGATTCCCATTTTGCGAGAAGTGACTTTTTCAATCTCTACAGTTGCACGGACCTTAAATGATCCCTTGCCTGTTGCATAAGCTTCGCGCACGCCTTCGAGGCCAACGATTTCTCCGCCTGTAGGAAAATCAGGACCAGGAACAAATTTCATTAACTGCTTTACTGTTGCAGTTGGGTTTTCAATTAAAAACTTAGTTGCAGCGATGACTTCACCCAAGTTGTGTGGAGCCATGTTGGTTGCCATACCAACTGCTATACCGGAGCCACCATTTACAAGAAGGTTTGGATATGCAGCAGGAAGAACCAGCGGTTCAGATAACTGTCCGTCATAGTTCGGACCAAAATCAACGGTGTCTTCATCGGCTTCAGCAACCATTGCCATCGCAGCTGTTGCAAGACGAGCTTCGGTATAACGCATTGCCGCAGGACCTGCATCCAATGAACCAAAGTTTCCGTGGCCATCAATGAGTGGCAAGCGCATTGAAAATGATTGGGCCATACGAACTAACGCATCATAAATTGCCCCATCTCCGTGAGGGTGCAACTTACCCATTACTTCGCCAACAACACGTGCGCTCTTTACATGGCCGCGTTCAGGGCGAAGTCCCATATCGGCCATCTGATGCAAGATGCGGCGATGTACTGGCTTTAATCCATCACGTGCATCGGGTAACGCGCGTGAATAAATTACTGAATATGCATATTCAAGAAATGATTCAGATACTTCTTTAGATACATCGATATCAACGATCTTGCCTGGAAATTCTCCAGGTTTTGGACCGACGGGTTTTTTACCCTTTGCCGCAGTTTTCGCGGGACTCTTCGCAGTTGCCATTGGAGCATTGTGCCAAGAGAGTTGCTTAATCTAGGGGAGGGCGCGCCCCAACGGTCGCTACACACTTTGCTGCAAGTGCTGTTCCGGCAGATAAAGCAGCCTCTAAATCATTTGTTTCAAGCCACTTTGGAATAAATCCGGCGGCAAATGAATCACCTGCACCGGTTGTATCAACAACACTTGTAGTGACCGCAGACACCTTTGCCGCGAGGCCGTTGTGGATGGCCATAGCACCGCGAGATCCCAATTTAATTACAACAAGAGGGGTGTAGGTCATTAAATTCTTTTCAGCAGTTTCGACATCTTTAGCATCACCGAGATAAAGAGCTTCCTCAGAGTTAAGCAAGATTCCATCCATTAATGAAACCCACGATAAGACTTCTTCGCGAGAAACTATCTTCATTGCGCCAGTTGTAGTTGGGTCAAAGTAAATCGGTTTGCCTGCCGCCTTAATCTTCTTGATCATCGCTAAAACTGAATCACGGCTACGGAAATCAAGTAGTGCGTATCCACTTAAATATACGCCATCGACATCATCAAGTGGCGGCAAGTCACTAACTTCTAGATCAGCATTTGCGCCATTATCAGGAAACATAGTTCGTTCACCATTTGCATCAACCAAGATAACTACAACTCCAGTAGGCCGCCCAGAGTGCATCAAATTCATGTGTTCTACGCCGTATTTATCTAAGTCTGAGATAAGGGCAAAACCCACAGGATCATTACCTACACGGGCAACTAATTGCGCTTTTGAATGTGTACGAGTAATCCATGTTGCAACATTTGCCGCTTGGCCGCCTGGGTGACTTGAAATTCTGCTGGCAGTGTCATTGCCATAGTTAATTGGTTCTTTGAGCTGTGAAATAACATCGAGGGCTAAATCGCCAACACAGAGAATTTTCTTCATTTACAAAGCCACCGCTATGTCTGCTGCCAATGCACAGTTAGATTTAATGATCTCAGTATTAATAGCCAGTGATTCTCCCTCACTTGCAGTATGGAAATGCTCGAGTAAAAACGGAGTTACATATTTGCCTTCAATGCCTTCACGGGCAGCGTTAGCAAGACCACTTGCCAAGATCTCGTCATGGCGGCTCTTGAGCATCTCTTTTTCAACTGGGTTAGTAACAATTAATGCGTGATTCGAAGTCTGCACCGCTTTGCGTGCTCGGATAATTGCGGCAATTTCTTCGGCAGAATCAACACGGTGTTCGATTTCAAAACCAGAGTCAGTTAAGTAGAAACCAGGAAAACGATTGGTTTTATAACCAACGACTCCTATCGCCAAAGTCTCAAGGCGCTCTAATGTTGCATGTACATCAAGAATTGATTTAACTCCTGCACAAACGACAGTCATATCTAATTGAGAAAGGGCCGTTAAGTCGGCTGATTCATCAAAAGTTTCATTAGCACCACGGTGTACTCCACCGAGGCCTCCTGTTGCAAAAACTTTAATTCCTGCAAAAGCTGCGATGTGAGCCGTAGCTGCAACTGTGGTTGCTGCGCTCTTTCCCAAGGCAACTATGATCGCCAAATCACGGCTGGAAGCTTTATAAATATCATCGCGATTAGCGATAGCTTCAAGTTCATTAGCCTCAAGGCCGATATGGATCACTCCATCTAAAACGGCGATTGTTGCCGGAACGGCGCCGCGCTGGCGGATAATTCGCTCGCATTCTTGGGCAACTTCAAGATTTGATGGACGTGGCAGACCGTGGCTGATAATTGTAGATTCCAACGCAACGATGGGCTTGCCTGCGGCTATGGCCTCAGATACTTCAGCTGAATACTTGATTGCGCTGTTCATGGGTCAACCTTAGTCCATGAAAGTGAGAAGATATGAACGTGCATTTATCGCAGATAACTCCATCGATCTTTTCATCCTTGGGCCTAACCACTGCACAAGACTATTTATCCGTTGGCCCCTCACCGAGTGGGCGCGAACTTCTATTTCTTATAGATGGCTTTGGTGCTGACATCTTTGAAAAATATGCCGATGTAATGCCAACTATTGCACGGCTCACAAATATCGCAACTATTCAAACCTCATTTCCTTCAACAACAGCCACTTCACTTGCAACATTAACGACCGGAACTTTGCCCGGTATTCATGGAATGCTGGGTTATACCGTTCAAGTACCACGAAGCGGCGGTCGAATTCTCAATGCACTCAAATGGGATGAACGAGTTGATCCAAATATTTGGCAGCCGGTCGCAACATTGTTTGAACGCGCAGTGGCTGAAAATATTAATGTTACCCACGTTGCAGCAAAGCGCTATGAAAACTCTGGTTTTACGCGGGCAGTTTTCCGCGGCGCACAGTACAAAGGGGCAAACGTAGCTGCCGATTTAATCGCCGAAACTAAAGCTGCATTGCAAAAGACACCATCTTTCGTGTACCTCTATGTCAATGATTTAGATTCTGCTGGCCATAGCGATGGCGTAGGCAGTGATAAATGGTTAGCCGCACTATCCATGATTGATCAGATGTTTTCTAATTTAATGAAAGAAATGCCGCAAGGCACACGCATTTGGCTTACATCCGATCACGGAATGATTAACGTCGCCGAAAAAATAGTTATAGGCCAGGACAATCCATTATTAGAAGGAATAGCTGTAATCGGTGGCGAACCCCGAGCCCGGCACTTATACCTTTCACCTGAATTAGATAGTCCAGCAGCCCGCTTAGAAGTTGCCAGTAAGTGGGAAGAGTTTTTAGGAAATCGTGCCACTGTTTTCACTCGCGAAAAAGCCATCAAAGACAATCTATTTGGAAGTGATGTAAGTGCAGATTCATTTGACCGCATGGGTGAAGTAATTGCAATTGCTCAACAAGGCCTTGTCTTACTAGATCCAGAGCGTGCCGATAAAGAGGGCGCAATGATTGGTCACCATGGCGGAAACAGCGAGATTGAATCGCAGGTAGGGTTATTAACTACAACGTTAAGTTAGAGCCACTTAGATTTTCTAAATTTGTAAAACAAGAAGCCGCTTAGTGAGGTAATGACAACTAGCAGCAGGGGATAACTAAACTTCCAACGAAGCTCAGGCATAAAATCGAAATTCATGCCATAGATTCCAGCGACCATCGTCGGACCTGCAGCAAGAGCTACCCAAGCCGAAATTCTTCGAACATCTTCATTTTGGCGAACTTGGATATGGGCAAGATCTGCTTGCAATGCAGATGATAAAAGTGAATCCATCCCGGAAGCATGTTCACATGCTCGTTGAAGATGATCCAAAGTGTCCCTGAAAAATGGTTTTAACAAATCTGGAGTGGGTTGGTAAGTTTCGGAAACTAATTTTTGGAGAGGGATTATTAGCGGCTCAATTGCATGTCGATACTCAATAATTTCTCGCTTTAAGAAGTAAATCTCCTGAGAGAATGTCTGTCTTGTGCCACCAAAAACCTTATTTTCAAGTTCAATCACATCGTTTTCAAGCTCAGCTGCGATGTTGGTGTAGCCATCGATTACACGGTCAACAACTGCATGAAGGACGGCAAATGGACCTTGAGCAAGAAAATCTGGTCGCGCCTCTATTTCATGACGCACAGATGCCAGAGGCGATCCCTCACCGTGGCGAACGATGACAATGAAATTTGGATCAACGAAACAGATCAATTCTCCGGTTGAGATTTCACTGCGTGACTCGTTATAAAAAACGGTTTTAAGCACAAAGAAAGTTAGTCCGTCGTACTCTTCGATCTTGGGGCGCTGCTGTGCTGTAATAGCATCTTCGACTGCTAAAGGGTGAAAGTTGAGTTCTCCAACGATGTGTTCGAACTCTTCTTGCGTAGGACTTGCTAAGCCAACCCATACGAAGCCATTAGTTGCTCTTGATTGATCAACAAGATCGGAGATATCTCCGCCATCTTTGACTCGAACACCATTTTGATAAAGCGCGGAATCAACGATCATA
Source organism: uncultured Actinomycetes bacterium (assembly GCA_903894425.1). GTDB lineage: Bacteria > Actinomycetota > Actinomycetes > Nanopelagicales > Nanopelagicaceae > Planktophila. The sequence goes on along the minus strand of CAITQC010000111.1, from coordinate 116 downwards.
CCTATTCACTTTCAGTTGGCTTGATGCCGAACATAATTTCGTCCCAGCTGGGAACTTTTGCTCGCGCAACAACGCCATCACGTGAAGCCTCATCATCTGCAAGCTCGCGGATTACG
>CAITQC010000110.1 GCA_903894425.1 uncultured Actinomycetes bacterium | reverse complement strand
TGGATTCAAGCGGCAATCGCAAAGGTCGTTGGAAACGTAGCTCTTGGAGTGCGAATCTCTGATGCGGTTCTGCCTGCACTATCTGCGATTCCAATCTATTTAATTGCTAAGAAATATAAGAATCCCTTTTTGCCTGCCATTGCGATATTAGTTGTCTTGCTCCACCCAGTTCAGCTCTATTTCTTCACCGGTGATTTCATTAAAAATGAGGCCACAATTCCAGTGGTCTTCTTTATGGCGCTAGTCCTTGTTAATTGGGATAAGAGATCTAAGCGTTTTTCAATAATCTCACTGCTTGCTTTAACACTTGTAATTGCAATTTCTCACTTCGGAACACTTCTTCTGGCTTTCATGCTTGTTGGTACATGGGCGCTACTTCAATTACGCAAGAGTGGCCTCAAGTTTTGGCTGCGAGGAATAGCATTCTCTGTACTGGCCTTTGCAGTATTACTGGGGGTATTGGCCGCTTTAGTACCGACTCGATACGAGCGTCTTGTTAATTTCTTGACAACACCAACTGTTATTTTTCAAAACCCTGCTTTGGAACGAATTCTTCATAACCCTTCAATGTCAGTCATGACCATTGCAATCATCATTGGCCAACTGGGCACGTTAATTCTGGGAGCCATAACCTGGTTAACGCGCAGCAGATTTAGTTTTTCAGATATGTCCCTTGTGATTGCATCACTACTTACCACTTTCATTTTCTCATCACCATTGATCGGAATGGAATGGTCTGATCGCTTAACTGGTCTTTCCATAGTTTCATTAAGTATTGCGGCAATCATTATCTTTGGAAATGTTGAAAACCTTTGGCGCAAAGCCCCGATTGCACTACTTGCAGCAGTGACGCTTTTTTCTGCCATTCCGTTAAGCACAATGGAGATGAAACGCGTTTTCTCAGATCAGGAGTATTCGGATTTCAAAGATTTTGCTTCGCATGTAAGCATCCCAAGCAATTCAGTTATCGTGGCCCGACATGGCATTGAATACTTAAGTGCTTGGGAATTTAGCGCTGACGTTGTTTTAGATACCTATTACGAAAGTGCGGATTTAAGTTCTTACTCCTCGGTTTATTACATCCAAGAGTTAAAGACATTTACTCCAGGCGGTGGCGGTAAAAGTGATGGAACAAAGCCCTCAGAGCCACCTACAGGTAAATCTCCGTCAGGTAAGGGCGGTAAGCCAGATGCCCCAACAGATTTATCGAAAAAAGCCTCTATAACTGGTGAGATGATTTATTCGAGCACTTCATTTGCCCTTGTGAAAGTCCGCTAAGAGACTCTTTGGATGCAGTGTTAGTCCTCTTGATCCATAATTACCGAGGCCTCTGCTTCTGCAAAATATCGCGGTAGAGCTCTTCGCTTGGCTGATTTTCCCCAACCCATTAGAACCCAAGCGTTTGTATTTCTCTGGCCTCGAGGATCATTTGTGCAATACCAACATCCCTTCGGTGTCAATTTGAATTCGATATTTGCGCCATTGAATTCGATTTTTAGTGCACGTTTCTTGAGCAATTCATCAGTTTGAATTTCATAACGATAGGCGTACTTTTTGGCGAATTCATTTATCAGACCAAAGTATCTGGCTTCCCATTCATCATTGCTAAGAGTCGCATCTTCCTTATTCATGAGAAAAGTTTATATCAGTTCCCGCAATTTAATTTGCGAATGTGTACGCTGCGAGTTCTTCCCGCAGAATGCCATTTACCTTCAATTAGCGCTTTAGCATAGACAACTCCATAATAAGAGCTTGGTATGGAATTAGTGCACACAACCTTTGCATCTTGGATTTTTACGATAAACCCATTCGAACCTAATGAAGCTGGATTAGTTTCCGCACGATGTAAGAAGTAATCCGAAAATTGCCCAACTTTGTAGATTTCGAGAGTCATCGTCACTCGACTTTGTGCGACATTACAAATTGAACTTGCATTGACTTTCACCACATGAATCCCTAGGTGTCTCAATATTGATGTTGAGATATGGATTTGATTTCATGCCTCATAGTTGTTCAAACCTTGAAAGTATGAATAAACTTATCCACAGGAACTTAGTCTGATAGTGAGTAAGCTGATTCACCTCGAGTTTTCAGTTCAGAATTAGGTTCATTAATTCTTCCCGCAACCTGCTCTTTGGGGTTTGCTTCACCAATTAGCCGACGTCGCTCGATATCTTCGAACATTTCATTCATAAGTTGATCTGTTTCAGCTTCATTGTCAAAAGTCTTTAAATCAAACCAGCGGAAGTGATTTGTTTCTGCGTCGAATCTATGGTGACGCACGGTGTAGCTCATTATGGACGTGTCATTTGGGTCGACTTCGGCCATTGAATCAACCACCTTTTCAACATGAGAATCCCGCAACAACTAAAGGATATGGGAACTCACTGGCGGAGGATGAGGGATTTGAACCCTCGATAGGTTGCCCTATACACGCTTTCCAAGCGTGCGCACTCGGCCGCTATGCGAATCCTCCCGAGGGGAGCACTCTATCGGTGGCTGTAACTATGATTACGCCAGATCCCTCGT